>JBCCAG010000578.1:0-3247 GCA_039814955.1 Cyanobacteria bacterium P01_A01_bin.135 | reverse complement strand
TCCCCCACAAACAGCACCAGGTCAACCCCTAGGTGCTGCAGGGCGGTGCCATCGCCCTCATCCCACAGGTCATGCACGTCACCGACAACGGCGATCGTAAGCGAAGTGGCGTCTCCTGCCGCTGGGGAAGACTGCCGGTTGGCCTGGCTCATAGGGATTCAGTATGGTGTGCGGGTACTATTTCAGCATAGGCCAGGGGCCGCACGATTGCCCGTTTCTGAGGTCGCCAGAATCAGCGCTGAAGGCGAGCGCCTTTGCGAGATATAGCCACCATCACAATGGTCTGTGCAGGGTGGCGCGTCACTTGGCTCCGTAACGCTTCACTTCAGCGCCAGAAATGTCCGAAGCAAAGTGACTAATGCTATAAGTGCTACGATAATGCCCCATCGTCACCGCCCCACTACCTTGAGTTCCCCAGGCCCGCTGTCCCCTAAAGCCCCCCTCAACGCAGGCGTCCTGTATGCTCTGCTGGCCTACGGGTCTTGGGGCCTGCTCCCCATTTACTGGAAGTTTTTTGGTCAGACCTCGCCTATTGAGGTTCTCTGCCACCGGGTTCTCTGGTCTTTGGTATTCCTAGGGGGCATTTTGCTTCTGCAGCGGCGACAGGCTGAAGTGAGCGCCCTGCTTCGCTCCCGCCGGTGGGTTGGTCTGCTCTTGTCGGCGCTCCTGCTTACCTGTAACTGGGGCCTGTATATCTATGGCGTCAACGTCGATCGGGTGGTGGAAACCAGCCTGGGCTACTACATCAACCCCTTAGTGAGTGTGGTGCTGGGCTTTGTGGTGCTCAAGGAGCGGCTGCGGCGAGGTCAGCAGGTGGCCGTGCTGCTGGCGGCGATCGCGGTGGGCTACTTTGTCTGGCAGTTCGGCACGGTCCCCTGGATTGCGCTGGGACTAGCGGGTACCTTCGCCTTTTACGGTCTGGTGCGCAAAATTGTCGTAGTGGCTCCCCTGGTGGGGCTCTTAGTGGAGACGCTGCTGATGGCTCCTCTAGCGCTGCTGTTTGTGAGCTACTTGGGGGTGACCGGAGCGGGGGGCTGGGGCAGCGGCTTGTCTCTGACGCTGCTGTTCATCGGAGCAGGGGTAATCACCTCCATGCCGCTGCTGTGGTTTAACAACGCCGCTAAGCGCTTGCAGCTTTCGACCCTGGGCTTTTTTCAGTACCTCGCTCCCTCCATTCAGCTTTTGATCGGCGTATTTCTCTACGGTGAGCCTTTTACCTCGGTCCACTTGGTGACCTTTAGCTTAATTTGGGTGGCGCTATTGCTCTATTCCCTTACGTCCCTACTGCCGAGGTCTGCTTAGAGGAATCCTTCAAGGGCGATCGCTTAGTACCGCTTCAAAGGCCCGCAGCGCCACACTCGACCCCTGGGCCCAGGCCTGCTCCACATAGGGCGGCAGCAGTTCTGTCACGTCAGTGCCAGGGAACGTTGGGCTCTCTGCGCGCTCTTGGTATTCTCCTTCGGACAGTATATGTATCGTTAACCGCCCCTGCCGGTAAATCCATACCTCCGGCACCCCCAGCAGGGCGTAGATGGATAGGTCTGTCAGGGAGGTCAGGTCTACCTCAATTGCTAGGTCGGGGGGAGGGTCCTGGGTCAAGTCAAGCCGCTCCTTACCTAGCACCGCTTGCCAATTTTGAATATAAAAGCAGGCGTCTGGCTCTACCCCCGCCTCTCGTAGCTTCTTCAGCGTTACCGGATCAAAGCCATGCCAATCTTGCCCTTGGTAGCGTAGCAAGGCTGTAACCAAATCAGCTAGGGTCCGGCTGCGATTGCCGTGACCAGGCAGGGGGGCCATTAGCGAAATCTTCTGTCTGTGGGCATCAAAGGAAATCTTGACGGCGGCGTTGTCTCGCTGGCTGGCCAGCAGCGCCTCGTAGTCGTCCCAGGTTTGGTAGGTCAAGGTCACCCAACTGCCGGGGGGTAGGTCAATTCGCTCAGGGCCAATGGCTAAATTCATCCTGCTAAGCTACCTCTAAACGCCACGGCCACCCGCCATGCCCAATCCAACTGCTGATATCGTCGTCTCCTATGCTGATATTCTAGCCGCCGCCCAGCGCCTTGACGGCCAGGCTCACCGCACCCCTGTCATGCAGAGCCGCAGCTTTGATCAACGGGCCGGTGCCCAGGTGTACTTTAAGTGCGAGAACCTGCAGCGGACAGGCTCCTTCAAGTTTCGCGGGGCCTACAACGCTATGAGCCAGCTCGACGCCGAAGCGCGGCGGCGGGGGGTGCTCACCTTCTCCTCCGGGAATCACGCCCAGGCGATCGCCTTGTCCGGTCAGCTTTTGGGCATCCCCACTACCATCGTCATGCCCGAGGATGCGCCGCAAGTGAAGCGGCAGGCTACCGAAGGCTACGGGGCCGAGGTGCTGCTGTATGACCGCAGCCAAATTACCCGCGAGGCGCTGGGTCAGCAGCTTTTAGCAGAGCGCGGCGCGGTATTTATTCCCCCCTTCGACCATCCCCATGTGCTGGCGGGGCAGGGCACGGCAGTCAAGGAGCTATTGGAAGCGGTGGGGGAACTAGACCTGCTGCTGGTGTGCTGTGGTGGGGGCGGACTATTGTCGGGGAGTGCGATCGCCGCTCAGCAGCTCTGCCCCACCTGCCGGGTCGTTGGCGTGGAGCCGTCAGCCGCCGAGGATGGGGTGCGCTCCTTCCGCAGCAAGACCCTACAGACGGTCACCAACCCCGACACCATCGCGGATGGCGCCCGCACTCCATCCCTAGGCCAGCTCACCTTTCCTATCATCCTCAGCTACGTCCATGACATGGTGAGCGTGCCTGACCCCGCCATCATTGATACAACGCGGTTTCTATGGGAGCGGCTAAAGTTAGTGGTTGAGCCCACCGGAGCCCTAGCGGCAGCTGCCCTGTATAGCGGCAGGGTCAAAGCATCTGGGGCGCGGGTGGGCGTCATTCTTAGCGGTGGCAACGTCGACATCCCAGCGTTTGTGCAGCGGTGGAAGTAGTGATGCTACATCTACCACTACGCCAAGATAATAGCCCTCTGTATTGTTGAAATCAGGAGATCCAATCGCAAACATGCCTCTGTAGAGGTTTCCCATCGCCCCCCTAAAGTTATTTAATTTCGTAAAGCACGTTTATAGTTAAGTAAATCGAGCACACCTTGTCTGCATGATTGACGTAGTACAGAACTTGACGGCACCTATTGTTACTGGGCTGGGCGGCCTTCCGTCTGCGCAACTGCCCCTGATTTTGGCTGAAGCAGCGGAGGCGGCTGAGCC
>JBCCAG010000864.1:0-1919 GCA_039814955.1 Cyanobacteria bacterium P01_A01_bin.135 | reverse complement strand
TCGGCGATCGCCATCTGTAGCACCTGACGGGCCCGCGGCAGCGAGGTGTTGTAGTCCAGCCCGATGGCCAGGTCCGTGCGGCGATAGTCGCGGTGGGTCAGCACGTTGATGGGGCTCGTGAATACGATGGAGTTGGGAATTACGATCTGCTCACCCTGGTAGGTGCGGATATGGGTGGAGCGAATGGTGATCTCCTCCACCGTGCCCTCGTAGTCAGACACAATGATTTGGTCGTTGATTTGAAACGGCTGGTTAAGCAGCAGCAGAATCCCCGCCAGAAAATTTTTGAAAATATCTTGAAAGGCGAAGCCAATGGCAACAGACCCAAGCCCCAGCAGCCCCAGCAGGTCCCCTAGCCCCAGCCCTGGAAAGAGAATCATGCTGGCGATCAAAAGGCCCAGGGTCCAAACCGCCACCGTCGTCATCTGAGAGGCTAGCGATCGCAGGGAGATGCTGTCAAAAAACCGCTCGGTGGTTGACCCGACAAGCTGCCGGATGGGGCCAATAGCAAAGGTCGTGACGACTAAAATAACGATGGCCGCAATTAGCGCTGGAAGGGTAGCAACGGCCTGCTCGACAATCTTGATAAGAGCATCTCTAGCCGCCTCGATAACAGCACTCACAGGCAAAAACTCCACAGAAAACCACAGTTGTTATCATAGCGAAGCGTCTTTACGAAAAAACCTGCCCTCGGCGCGTTTAGGTGATCAATGGAACTTTATCAATTTGAGATGTCGCACTACTGTGAGAAGGTGCGCTTTCTTCTGGACTACAAAGGATTAACCTACCAAAAAACCGAGGTCACCCCCGGCATCGGGCAGCTTGAGGTGTACCAGCTTTCCGGGCAGCGGCAAGTCCCCCTGCTCAAAGACGGGGCTCAGGTGATTGCCGACTCAACGGCGATCGCCCGCTACTTAGAGACGACCTACCCCGATCGCCCCATCATTCCCACCGATGCCCAGCAGCGGGGCTACTGCTTGGCCCTAGAGGCCTGGGCCGACGACTCCCTTGGTACCAATGCTCGCAAAGTGATGCTGGGAGCCTTTGGCCAAAACCCGGACCTGCGGGCGGCGCTGCTGCCGCCGGAAACCCCTGATTTCCTCAAAGGGCTGGTGGGGGCGGTACCCCGGGAAGCTCTAGATATTTTGGGGACCGGCGTTGGTCTTGGCCCTGACGTAATTAAACAGGCGCGGCTCGACATTGAGCAGAGTTTAGAGGCCCTGACGCTGCTATTGGCCGATCGCCCCTACCTGGTGGGAGATACCCCCACCCTGGCTGATTTTGCCGTGGCGGCCATGACGATGTACATCAAGTTCCCCGCCGGTGGATACGTTGCGGTACCCACATCACTACAGGGGCGAGGCGTTCCGGGAATTGCCGACAACCCCGCCTACGCGACCGTGTTCGACTGGCGCGAGCGCCTCTATGCCGACTACCGCATTGTGGGGGGTGCCCTACCCTCTCCTGGCGGCGACGATCGTCCCACTGCTATCAACATCGACTAGAGCAGCGGCGGGACTTTCTGTAAAAAATCTTGCCGCTGCTGAACCGGACAGGTCAAGAATTTTCAAGAGATGCAACGCACCTTAACGGCGATGTCGTCTACCGCACATTCCCGCGTTAATCTGTGGGCATGCAGCAATTTTTAACTGCGTGAGGTACAAACTGTAGGATCTCGGTGGCGCATCGACCACTGTTCCTACCCCGGCAACGTAAAGAGTGCTGTAGCAAACCACAGTATGGGAGGCAGCTTGTATGAAGCTTGTTATCCAAGGCAAGAATATCGCCGTCACGCCTGCGATTCACGACTACGTTCAGCAAAAAATCACCAAGGCCGTGAATCACTTTCAGTCATCAGCGATGGAGGTGGATGTTCATTTGTCGGTTGCCCGCAATCCCCGCATTAGCGCCAAGCACAT
>JBCCAG010000687.1:0-2675 GCA_039814955.1 Cyanobacteria bacterium P01_A01_bin.135 | reverse complement strand
CCGAGCGATCGCCCAGAATCGCTTGAAGAGGCTTAGATCGAGTCGTGCCATGGGTGGGGTGCCGAAGGTTTACATGTCTTAACGGTAACCTTGTTTGTGGCGGCTAGGGACCTGTCCCCTGGTAGAGGGGGCTATACCTAGATTCGGGAGCGATCGCTTTAAAGTCTTCGATTTGGCAAAACTGACGAATCCAGTCAAGGACGGCTTGAGTTTTCGGCTTTAAGGTCGCCATGGCTTAGGCTCTCTGGTGAAGCCGCATTTGGCTTCTACATAGTTCAATTACACTATATAGAGGCCAAGTTCAACGCCGTCTCAAATGATGGCACAGGCGACTGTAAAGCCAACGGCCCGCTATCTCCTACCTCAATTAAGCTAGCCCCTGCGACAGGAAGACTCGCTGACGCTGGCAGCAGCTCTAGCGTCAGCGCCGGCTCCACGGCGGTCTGCATGGGTAAATACTCCCCCCGCTGCCAGGGCGCGAGGAGGTCATCAAAAAACGGCGAGGTGAAGCTGCCCGATTGCCCTGGGGTGGTCATAAACAGCGATCGCTCCGGGTCCGCCAAATCCACAATTTGCCGGTAGGTGGGGCCGTTGTCGTCCATTAAAAAGGTTTCCGGGTCATAGGTGCCGACATTAATGGTGTAGCGATCGCCTCCAAACGGAACTTGTCGCTCGAAGGGCAGGGCCGGGTGGGTAAAGGTCGCCTGGTGCAGGTCTCCCCAGCGGGGAATTCTGCCGTCAAACCCCTCAATCACCTCCACAAAGGTATCCGCGGCCTGCTGCAGACAGTCCTCGGCGGAGCCACAGACTGGATCCCCGTTGGCCAGGGCATTGAGTAAAAAGCGGGGGGCGGGTTCGGTGAGGTTGCCCCGCAGGATCTCCTCCCCAATTGCCGTAGCCGGCAGGCGGGTCAGCTCACTGTACCAGGTTTGAAAAACCGTCGGTCGCTTGGAGTCCGGGGCCATGTCCCCGTCCCAGTTCAGCAGCCGGTTGAGCCAGGTCACGGCCCGCTGCGGGACGGGGTCCATAGATGTGAGTAAGGGGCGCAGCTGCCGCAGGACGGGGCGAAACGCTTGATATAGCGGACTCACCTGGTCGAGCTGAATGACCTGCATATCAGCTAAGGTCAGTTCTTCATCCGCTTCAATCAGCTCGCGGATGCGCTGGGCGCGGAAGGGCTCCGCCCACTCAAAGCTCAGCGGGTAGGGGTAACCGTCTGGGGCAATGCGGTTGTTGGCGGAAATGATATAGCCCCGCTCCGGATTAAAGGTCTGGGGTAGCTGGTCAAAGGGAATGAACCCCTGCCATTCCGCCTCACCGGTACCAGCAGTAGGCACCAGCCCCGTCACCCCATCCGGGCGGATGGGCAGCTGCCCCGGCGTAATGTAGCCAATATTGCCCGCCACATCGGCATAGACAAAGTTCTGGCTAGGGGCCACATAGTCTCGCAGGGCGGTGCGAAACTGGCCCCAGTTTTGGGCCTGATTAATGCCCAAAAAGGCGGAGAGGGTATTGTCTTCCGGGGCCAGGCTCACCCAGCGCAGGGCCAGGGGCGCCCCTTCGCCATCAGGAGAAGATAGCCCCAAGGCATCGGAAATCACCGGACCTTGAACGCTTTGCCGCACGGTAATGCTTATAGGGTCCTGCCCCCGCACCGGTATGGTTTCGCGGCGAGTTCGGTAGGGGGTGGTTTGGCCGTTGAACTGGTAGCTCTCCCCCGGCTCCACCTCCACTAGCGCATACAGGTCCTGCACATCCGCCTGGGCATTGGTCACCCCCCAGGCAATGCGGTCGTTACGACCAATGGCCACCCCTGGCGTACCAGGAATGCTAGCCCCAATCACGTTGTAGTCTGGTGATTCTAGGTGGACCAGGTGCCAGATGGCGGGAATCTGCTGGGAAATATGGGGATCGTTGGCCAGGAAGGGCAGCCCGGTGGTGGTGCGATCGCCGGATACCACCCAGTTATTGGAGGCCAGAGTAGAGCCAAACAGAGCCTGGCTAGGGCCCAGGCGACTGTCCGCTGCGGCGAGGCCATCTGCGATCGCAGCTAAATCTAGAGCGCTAGATGGTACTAGAGTAGACGGCGATGACTCGGTCTCTGGCGCAGCCACTTCGGGCGCTCCTGACTCCGGCAGCGGCAAAGCCACCAGATCCGTAGGCTGCAGCACCGTCTCATCCCCGCTGTAGGGCGGAAACAGCGCCTGGATGCGCTCAAAGGATAAGCCCTCCGCCATCAGCCCCATGCGGAACAGCTCGGTGCGAAAATTCGTGGAGAGGCCCAGGCTGCGCAGCTTCACCCCCGCCACTACATCCACCGGGCTCCAGGGCTCTGGTTCATAGCCCAGTACCTGAAACTCCAGGGGCAAGGGCTGCTCTAAGTCTAAAAAGGCGTTGATGCCTGCTGTATAGTCGTCAACGACCTGACGGGTTTCCAAATCTAGGTTGCGGTAGGCCAACGCCGCTGCCCGCTGCAGCCCCAACGTCCGCTGAAAAATATCTTGCTCTAGCGCCGCTGGCCCCGCCACCTCCGCCAAGTTCCCCGCCACTAGCCGCCGCTGAAAATCCATTTGCCAGAGGCGATCGCTGGCGTGGACAAAGCCGAGGGCCGTAAACAGGTCGGCGTTATTCTCAGCGCGGATATGCACTACCCCGGCGCTGTCCCGCTCTACCGT
>JBCCAG010000889.1:0-1805 GCA_039814955.1 Cyanobacteria bacterium P01_A01_bin.135 | reverse complement strand
GCGTTGTACTCATTGCTTTAATTGGCTAGTTTTTGGAAGCAAAGTAGACGTAGCCACTGGGCTAGTGCAATAAACTTCCTTACCGAGGTGCTTTCTGAGCTGCTCCGTAGGCGTGAGGTTCAGCGGTGGCTGCCTCCACTGGGTTAGGGGCACTCGTCCCTAGAAGCGACAGCGCCGTCTTCAACGCGCTCTGGCAGTCGGGCAGTACGTTTTCCGGCGGCAGCAGCTGCAGTACCCGGAACCGCTCTAGGCGATCGCTCACCTGACCATCTGCGCCTACCAGAAAGATGCGGCCTTGGCGATGCTGCCGCCGCGCCGCCTTTACCTCGCTGTCGATGAGCAAAGAGGCGGTGACTCCCATCAGCGGCACATCGCTGACGTCTAAAATCAGCACTTCGTAGTCTTGGCCCATGTGAAAGGCCAGGGTACGCGCCGCGCCGTAGCTAATAGGCCCGCTCATCTGAATCAGCATAATCCGCTCGCGGCCCTGCTCCAATAGATGTCGCTCCTCATCGCTCAGGCGCAGGTTAGCGTCATCGCCAGGGTGGGTCACCGCGCGAATTTTGCCAATTTGAATGGTGGTGAGTCGCTGAATGGTAAGGATGTTGGAGACAAATGCCCCCACGGCCACGGCGGTAATCAGGTCGACAAACACCGTCAGCACCATGACGCCATATGCCACCAGGGTGGCCCGCATGGAGACGCGCCAAATCCGCCACAAAAAGCTCCAGTCCACAATCCGAATGCCCACCTTAATTAAGATGCCCGCCAGCACGGCATGGGGAATTTGCGAGGTGATGCCCCCAGCCCAAAGGACAATGCATAGCAAAATCAGGGCGTGCACTATCCCCGACAGGGGGGTCCGCCCCCCGGCCTGCACGTTGATCACCGTGCGCATGGTGGCCCCTGCCCCCGGCAGGCCGCCAAACAGGCCCGACAGCAAGTTGCCAATGCCCTGCCCCACCAGCTCCTTTTCGGAGTCGTGCTGGGTGCGGGTGATGTCGTCGGCCACGAGAGAGGTAAGCAGGGAGTCAATAGCCCCCAAAGTTGCCAGCATCAGGCCGTAGCCCACCACCGCCTGCAGCTGGTTGAGGGTGATTCTGGGCCACTGCAGCTGCGGTAGACCTTGGGGAATATCGCCAATGCGGGGAATGTCGCTGTTGGGGAAAACGAAAATAGACAGGGCCGTGCAGAAAATCAGGGCTACCAGGGGGGAGGGGACGATGCGCTCTAGCCGCTTGGGCCAGCCAAAGACGATGATTAGGGTTAGCAGGCCAATGCCGGTTGCGACAAGGTTAGGCTGGGCCACAAACTGTGGCAACTCCTGCAGCCCAGCCACAACGCTGCTTTGGGCGGGGTGGCCAATCAGGGGGGCGAGCTGCAGCACCACAATAATTACCCCGATACCCGACATAAAGCCCGAGATCACGGGGTAGGGCATCAGGGTGATAAAGCGCCCCAGCTTCATCACCCCAAACAGAATTTGAAAGGCGCCCCCCAGCATCACGGCGGTGAAGGCCAGGGCCATGCCCGCCTCGGGATTCTCCGCCAGCAGCTTGGCAAACACCGTGGCCATCACCACCGTCATCGGCCCGGTTGGCCCCGTGACCTGGGAAGGAGTGCCCCCAAACAGAGCGGCGAAAAAGCCGGTAAATACCGCGCCATAGAGACCCGCGATCGCCCCAGCACCGGAAGCGACCCCGAAGGCAAGGGCCAGCGGTAGGGCAACAATGGCGGCGGTCAGCCCACCAAAAATGTCGCCCCGCAGGTTTCGAAAATGTAAACCGTGGGTGAGTCGCATAGGG
>JBCCAG010000626.1:0-2972 GCA_039814955.1 Cyanobacteria bacterium P01_A01_bin.135 | reverse complement strand
TGGGCGATTCCGGCAATGAGATGCCCGAGGCTCGACATTTTCTCCTGCTGGATCATTTGCAGCTGCGCCAGATTTAGCTCATTGAGGGTCGCTTTGAGCTGCTGGTTTGTCTGCTGGTGCTGGCGCAGCAGTTGAGCATTGCGGTGGGCGTAATTGTTGAGGGCCTGGGCCAAAAGGCCAATCTCATCCTGACTGGTGACAGGCACCTGCAGCGTCGGACTGTCCTCTGGTATCGACTGCTGGGTTTTTTTCGTAATCTCTTCTAGGGGGCGGCAAATTGCGCGGCTGATCAATCCCATCAGGGTTAGGCCAAGCAGGCTAGAGAGCGCTAAGCTGAGGACGATGATTTGCTGGCGGGCGCGGTAGGCCCCTTGGTGGAGCGCTCTTGCCTCCTGCTGCTCCTGCTTTGCCTCCTCCATGAGAATGGCAAGCTGGGCCAGGAGATCATCCAAGTCGGCGATCACGTTACTTTGGTACAGCGCGGCTAAATCGGCCCGCCGCTGGGCCTGCTGGGTAGGGTTGGATGGCTCTACGGCTTTCAATAGGGGGGTGAACCGCTGTAGGTAGGCGGCTATGGTGGCATCGTACTTTTCAACAACGGCGGCAGCCACCGCCGCTTCCACCTCAGTTACCCCAAGGGCCTCATTATCCTCACTGGGCCCAGCCGACTCATCGGATTGCTTGAAGGCTTCCCACGCTTGCTGCAACCTTGCGTAGTCTTCGGCAAGCGGGTCAAGTGACGGCTGTCTTTCTAAGCCGGTCCCTCCTGCACCAAGGGTTGGGCCAGCCCCTTGCTCAATCTGCTGCACCACAAGCTGGCTGTGGAACAGCCACGCCAGCAGGCTGTTTTTCAACTCGTTGAGAACTTCGACGTCTTCATCCGCCTCAGCGTGAATAGACTGCGCTGATTGCTCTGTCACCCGCGTCATCATTAGCCCTGCACCGATGCCGGCTACCGTAGCCAAAATGGTGACGCTGTATCCAAGATAAATCTTGCGATACAGCGATCCGTTGGTCAACCTACGCAATAGGCCTGCTTTACCCACCAAGCCAACACCTGCTCTATGCTAGACCCGCAACTACCCAATGGCAGCTTTCGCAATAACAGACTGGGGGGCGGCCCATTCGCCGCGACCTTTGCCCCGGAATCGTCATGCCTGGCGACTCAGAATTCACTTGCTTGTAGATGCCTTGCCCACGCTGATTATACTCTAGGTACTTACAGTAAATATTAACCGCTTCGTTAAGTTACTGACATCAGCTTACAACGAGCTCTCTTTCAACCAATAGGTGCGCATCAGCCCCTTGCCTTTGATGGCAATTAGGCCCCGCTCCTCCAGGTGATAGCGATCGCGCAGCCGCTCCCACACCGCTTCCGTCACCTGAATGCCGCCGGGTTCCCCATGGGACTCCATACGGCTGGCAATATTCACCGCGTCCCCCCACAGATCATAGACGAACCGCTTGCGGCCAATCACCCCCGCTACCACCGGCCCCGTGTTAATGCCAATTCGCATCCTCAAGGGCTGCCCTTCCTGACTGACTTCAGCGATCGCCCGCCGCATGTCGAGGGCCATATCGGCCACCGCTTCAACGTGGTTGTGAGACACGTTGGGTATGCCGCCCACCACCATGTAGGCATCGCCAATGGTTTTGATCTTTTCCAGGTTGTGTTTGTCGGCGAGCTGGTCAAACTCGGAGAAGACGCGGTTGAGCAGCCCTACCACCTCTTGGGGGGGCAAATCAGCCGATATCTGGGTGAAGCCCACGATATCGGCAAACAGAACCGTGGCCTCGGCAAAGCTGTCGGCAATGGTGCCGTTATCCCGCTTCAGCTTTTCGGCGATCGCCTGGGGCAAAATGTTGAGCAGCAGATCCTCTGAGCGGTTCTTCTCCAACCGCAGCGCTTCTCGGGTGGCAAACTGCTCCCGCTGCAGCCGTTCATAGAAGTAAACCGATAAGGTAGACACCCCGCAGAACCAGAGAATGTAGAGGGTTTGTCGTAGATTCCACTCCAGGGTATCGCTAGTCAGCGGTAGGTTCAGCAGGCTGTTAATGCTGTAAAAATACACCAGCACCGCCGCTTGGGATAGTAGGTGCAGCGGCCAGTGGGCCGGGATTAGGGTGGCCTGCACTAAAAAAACTAAGGTCCAGGAGCGCAGCCCCGGATGGGCAAAGCCGCTCAGCGTGGCCCAAATTTGCTCCACCAGCGTTACGGTTAAAGATGCCGCCAAGAAAATACGGCTGGGATGCCGCATTCCCCACGGCTGAAACAGCAGCCACAGGTAAAATACCAGCAGTAGCTGTACGGTGATCGCCATCCACAGCCAATGGGGGGCAGCGGCTAGCTCAGCGGGGGTCGAAAACAACCGCACCAGGGTGAAGGTGACATACATCACCAGGGCAATGGCGATCGCGATCACCAGGCGGTTGCGCACAAAGCGCTGACGCCACTGCTGGTATGTGGGCTGTCCGTCGAGGAGCAGTCGGCTGCGCCAAGTTGCGATACGGTCCATCGGTCGATTCACAGCAGCTCCAGAGCACCCCCAACGTGGGGAAAGCGGGCGATAAGTTACCCCTCTTTGTAGTTGAGCGATCGCCGTAGGGCAATCAGCTCGTCCCGGTGCCCTGTCACCTTAACGGCGGGCTGGTCAGGCACCAGATCTAGGATAATCTGCTCCACTCGGCTCGACCGCCGCCAGTAAAATATGCCGGCTAGGGGCGCTAGCAGCCCCAGTCCCAGCCCCCAGTTGCCGATGGGCAGCAGCAGCGCTAGCACCAGCCCCAGGCAGAGTAGCCCAATGGCCGCTAGAACCGTCAAAAACCCGGCTAAGAATATGCTGGGCTGCACCTGCCCTGAGAGCACGATGCGGGGATTGTCGGGGGAAACCTTGCGGGGCAATGGGGTGTAGGCCCGCTGGGTGAAGTGAGCTAGCAGGTCGTTGACGAGCTGGCTGGGGGATTGGGGGTCG
>JBCCAG010000849.1:0-1975 GCA_039814955.1 Cyanobacteria bacterium P01_A01_bin.135 | reverse complement strand
GTGGCGGGGGCGGCGGCCGCGGCGTATACGGCCGGTAGTGGTTGCCCTAGCCGGTTTTAGTTTCTCGCCGTAGAGCGGCTCCCTTCGGGGAGCCGCTCTACGGTTTTATAGGCTCTCAGCAACCCGCTTGAGTCGCCGCAGCTGGGCTTGCATGTCCTGATTCGTCCAGTCGGCAGCAAACCAGTTGAACCCGGCCCTCACTAAAGGGTTGGGGATGCGAAACTCGAACCGGTTAATCAGCCGGGTATGGCTCTGCTGGGGCACACATTCCCAGCGATCGCGCCCTTCAAAAAAGCCGCTGAACTGCCAAACAATTAGCCCTGGCTCGCGCACCGCCACCGTACTGAGCAACGTGGGCTGCAGCAGCGGCACCTGAATCACAAACCGGCTCTGGCTCCCCTTGGCGGTGCTCCAAGTTCCAATTGGCTCGCACCGCAGCGCCGGATTCAGCCAGCGGTGCATTAACCCCAGGTCGTTAAAGCACCGCTCTACAGCAGTGGCGCTTGTCTGGATTACAATTTCATTCTCAATTCGCTGGGGCCTAGATGCCTCTGATTGTCCCATCTGCGACTGCACTGAACGCTATTGCCACTGTAGCGGCAACGGGCTTGGTCTACCAGAGGTGAAGTATCTCTGACGTGGTAGCAAATTTTCTGCAAAGATTCCCTCAATCTGTAGGAGAATGCACGTGATACTGTTGGCTGAAGCTGGGCCAACCAGTTTTTGTTCTGACATTCGATACTGATGCATCCAACTACTAGTGAGGAGACCTCACATGCTTGAAATTTGGTCAACAGCGCTGGCGCTGTCACCGTACCCTCTAACTCACCACGGGTATCTCGTTGCCCAAGAGAACGTCGGGACAGCAACAGCCAACTTCTTTCAAAATTTAACGGCAGGCTTTGCCTCCTTTATCCCCAACTTGCTTGGCGCGATCGCAATCTTAATTATCGGTTGGCTACTGGCTACCATTGTGGCCTCCGTCGTCAAGGGGCTGCTGAAGCGCACTGAGGTAGACAACCGCCTGGGCCGCTGGATTACAGGCCGGGACGAAGATGATGCCTCTCCGCCCATTGAACAGTGGATAGCAGCTATCATCTACTGGACAATCATTATCTTCACCCTGCTAGCGGTCTTCAACGCCCTGGAGCTCGACATTGTCTCCGGGCCAATTGAGAACTTCCTGGGTCAGATTTTTGAGTTCCTTCCCAGAATCGGCGGAGCGCTGCTGCTGCTAGGCCTAGCTTGGGTGATTGCCACCATTGCCAAGCTCGCGATTACCCGCGGGCTAGCGCGCTTTAACCTAGACGATCGCCTAGCGGCACAAACCGGCACGTCCACGGCAGACAGCCCGTTCTTGGTCAATGAAACCCTAGGCAACATCGTCTACTGGTTCATTTTCCTCATCTTCCTGCCGCTAATTCTAGAAGCCTTGGATCTCCAGGACGGGACGCTCGGCCCGATCCAAAGCCTAATCGACGAGGTTCTGTCGGTTCTTCCCAACATCTTTGGAGCCATCCTCATCGGCCTGATTGGCTGGATTATTGCCCGTGTGGTTCGCGGTATTGTGACCAACCTATTAGCCTCTATGGGCGCCGATCGGTTGGGGCAGCGCTTTGGTCTATCGAGTGGGGCAGCGGGCAGCAGCAATCTGCAGCTCTCTAACCTAGTGGGCACCATCGTCTACGTCCTGATCTTGATTCCGGTTGGCATTGAAGCGCTAAACACGCTGGACATCGACGCCATTTCAGATCCGGCGACTGACATGCTGGAGCTGGCGATTACCTTCATCCCTCGGATCTTCGCCGCCATCTTGATCATGACGGCGTTCTATGTGATTGGCCGCTTCCTATCAGATATTGCCACTACCCTGCTCACTAGCGTCGGCTTCAACCGCGTATTTGACTGGCTGGGTCTGCACAGCATTCAGCGCAACGTTGCCACTGAGCCCCAAGAACCTGAGATTCCGCCGCTG
>JBCCAG010000275.1:0-5269 GCA_039814955.1 Cyanobacteria bacterium P01_A01_bin.135 | reverse complement strand
TCACCTTGCCGTGGCGCATGGTGGGAAGCTGATCGATGAGCTGGCTGGCCTCTGTACGCAGGGATTCTAGAGCCGAAGACGGGGAAGTCATAGGGAGCCGAAAAACGTAACAGCACCCTATTCTAGCCAGAAGATCTACCGGGCCTCTACCTCTAGGGCGCGGAATCCACAATTCTCAGCTTGGCTAGGTATAGATCCGACTGCGACGCTATGTGGATGCCTGACATCGTTATATTGAGCGCTGACATAAGCGTTGCGGGCGATCGCAACGTCGTATTGACCCGCTGCAACGCTATATCGAGACCTGACATCGTTATGTTGAGCGCCGACATAGGCGTTACGGGCGATCGCAACGTTATATTGACCCGCTGCAACGTTGTATCGATGCGTGACAAAAGCACTACAGCTGTGACTCAACGTACATCTTAAAGAGAGGAATCTGAAAATCGTACCCCTCGTCTACTTGGTGAAGAATCTCGCGCTGCTGCACCAGGCGCCTCATTACGCGCTTGTCCATCGCTGCCGCAGACTGTTCTTCGAGCAACTGCTGTAAGCAATGGCGCTCAGCGTCGGTAATGGTGCGATAGCGATCGCGGAATAGATTGGCGCTGGCCTGCTCTAGTACCGCTGGGGTGACGGCGTGGATGTCTTGTAGGCTGGCCTGCTGGCGCTTGTGGCGATTGAGGTGATCTACTACGGCACTACAGGTGAGCTGGACTAAATAGGGCTGGCAGTGGGTGAGGCGAATGATTTCGTCTACGGCGCTAGGGGTATAGAGGTCTGGAAAGTCGTCGATGGGGCGCTGAATTAGCTCGCGGGCGTCCGCCTCTTGCAGGTAGCTAACACGGATAGGGCGGGTGTTGATCAGGTAGTCGCTCCAGTAAGGGGCTAGCTCATCTAGAGTGTGGGAGCCGCTGAACAGCAAAATCCACTGGCGGCGGTTCTGCAGCACGTAGCGAAAGAAGTTGAGCGGGGCGCGGCTACCCGTTTCAGCTACCACCTCCTCCAGGCGCTCAAACTCATCTAAGCACAGCAGAAACCGCTTGCCGCGAATGGTGCGCTCAATATCTAGAAACCACTGCTGCAGCGCCGGGAAGGGGTCGCGGCGGATGGCGTCTTCGTCAGGGTAGGGGAATCTGGCGTTGCGGGAGCGCTGGGCGGCTTCAATCATTAAGCGAGAGATGCTTTCGGCCAGGCCTCGCAGGGTGGTGGCGGAGGCTGCGCCCTGCAAATCGATGTGGAGGGGAATGATTTCTGACCCAATGCAGCGGGGCAGGTAGTTTAGCAGGGAGGACTTGCCAGTGCGGCGACCGCCGTGGAGCAGCAGCACTGGCGGCTGGGGGGACAGGGTCAGGGACTCAATCTCGCGGAATAGGTCTTGCCGGCCTTTGAAGCGATCGCTAGCGCTGTCGGCATCTATGGGCGGGCCAGCAATGTAGACTTGGGGAATTTCACCGGACTGGCGCGATCGCTCTTTTAGGGTGCGCTGGGCAGCTTGGAGCGTGCTGAGCCAGGTTTGGGCGATGGGGCGGAAGGTGGTGGCGACGGTGGCGCTACGGGAGATAGCGAGGGATTCACTTAGGGTTTGAAGCTGGCGGATGGGGGCGTTGAGCAGCTCGTGCTGGCGATAGAGGGAGGTGGCTTCCTGGGCAGCCCGGACGCTTTGGCTGACTTCGACGAATTGGGGTAAGGCAGTACCCAGTTCCTTAGGGGGTGGGGAGGGAATCCAGGCCAGGTGGTCTGCAACGGTTGCCATATCGCGGGTGGTTTTGCACTGGGTGAGTTCCCCGGCTGCAATTTTGACCATGGCGCGGGCGGCGAGGGTTTGCTGGTTGGTGGAGTTGATCAGGTAGTTGATGGCCCGCTGCGCTGCGGCAGGGCTTTCTTGGTAGGCCTGGACGATGAAGGTGTCTAGGAAGGGCAGTGGGAGATACCGTAGTTCGTTGAACCAAAACGGCAAGTAGCGCAGGCGCCTGGCGGCTCTATTAGCAGGCACAAAGAAGACTAACAGGCTCATCCATAAAAGCTCTGGGAGCCAAAAATATACTCTGAGAACGCCAAGTACGCCTGTGACACCGACTGCGACACCGAATGCGACACCAAGTGCGATACTGCCTGCGACACCGACTGCGATACCGAATGCGACACCAAGTGCGATACTGCCTGCGACACGGACCGCGAGACCGACTGCGATACCAAGTGCGACACCGAATGCGATACCATATGTGACACCGCCTGCGGCACCAGCTGCGACGCCAAATACAACACCGCCTGCGACACCGGCTGCGACGCCAAATACAACACCGCCTGCGACACCGGCTGCGACGCTAAATACAACGCCGTATGTGGCACCGGCTGCGACGCTAAATACAACACCGCCTGCGATACCGGCTGCGACACCGTACATGATGATGCCTGCGATGATTGCTGCAACAATGGCAACAGCCTTATAGCCATAGCGCTTCATTGATAAGCCACTCACCCACCCGAGTAAGAAGGAAGTGCTACGTAGCCAAGTGAACGTATCTCTAGAGAGAAAGACGTAAACTAACCCAACGATTACGGTAATAGCAATAGGAATCGTAACCGCCAGCCACCAGCTCTGTTCGGCATAGCGCCGTAATATTAAATTAGTCTCAAATTCAGCTCGATATTGAAACGGATCATCGTTTGTCGAAAGATTCGGGTGAATTTTTAACAGCCACTGCTTAAGCGTGAATGGCTTAAAGTAAATCCAATACAGCAGCCGTAGACATTCAAGAAGGTACTGCCCAATCGAGCCTCCTGACAACGTCACCGTTTTTTTAATCCTCCAAAAATCGGTCAATTTGCTGCTTCACGTCTGGCCAACCGGCAACGCCGCTGATAAGAGCAATTCCGCTAATGGCCACTACAATCAAAACAGCCGCACCAAAGATCCAAGCCGCTACATTCTCCCAAGTGTCCCCAATTCCCCGCGCAACCTGACCCAAAAAGGGTATCACCGTCAGCCATCCCAACCGCTTTATCCACCGTCGCCGCCGCATCCGGCCACTCCTCAGCCGCCCTGCCTCTCTCGCAAACTCCGCCTTGGCCCAGGCAACACTTCGCCCATTTCCCGCCGCGTCGCACAGCTTCAGCGCCGCAAGCTGCAGCAAATAGGGGTGGTTCCCCGCCCAGTTCTTCGCCAAGTCTTGCTCGCCTGCTCGCAGCAGCGGCGACTCGCCATTGCCCTCCCGCGCCGGCAGCCGCAGCAGCTCTTCCACTTCGCTGGGGCCAAAGTCGCCTAAATGCAGCGACTGCCCCAAATTAAAAAATTCCGACGTCAGCTCAGAGCCTTTGCGGTACTCGTCCAGCATCCGCCGCGAGGCAATCACCAGCATCAGGGCATTGCCGTTCATCAAAGCGCGCAAATTATCGTAGAAGCCATCGTCAAATTCTCGCTGATGATCCAAAAGTTGCTCAAACTCATCCAAGCACAGCACTGGCAGCACATGGGCCTGCTTCCAAACGCGCACCGCCTCAGAAAAACCCCGTCGGCCCAGCAGCTGCACCTCCAGCGGCTGAGTCAGGGCCGCATTCCCCGCCGCCGCTCGCTTCAGCGCCCGCGCCACTTCCCGGTAAAAATCCCCCTCCGTGGCGCAACTGGCGCTCTGTAAATCTAGATACACCACTGCATAGCGCTGCGGTTCATTCACCCGCGCATCATAGGTTTGAAAGAAGTGGTAGAGCAGCGACGACTTACCAATGCGACGCTCCCCCACTACATTGACGCTGGTGGGCTGCGCCGCCGTCATTCGGCTGGCAATGGTGCGTAGCTCGCCCCGTCGCCCCACAAACAGGGCTGGGTCTTCAATGCGCGAACCGGCGATAAATGGACAAGATTGATTCGGCATCAGTCCCGTATTTTCTCTGGCCTAGCCACAGCGTAGCCCAGATCGCTACAGCTTACGCTGCTATTAGAACTTGCTGATATCTTGCGCAGCAATTCTCTGTTTGGCGAATTGCCCCTCTAAACTACGCTTCCAGCCCAGCCGCATTCGCTTTAGCGAGCGCTTCGCGCTCAATGAATTGCGGCCTAACCTAGGTACGTCCCTTCAGGACTAGGGTTTGCTGTTCGCTAGTTCCGAAGGGACGTTAATTTCTTTAGCCCGCAATTTATTCGCGGGCGGTGTGGCAGAACTATAGTGAGAATTGCTGCATCTTGCGCCGCCCCCTTGCCCCCGCAGCAAAGATGTACTATTCTTCTTGGCTAGAGCTGTGGTCCCATAGCTCAGTCTCCCAAGAATTCGGTCAGGCGGAGCTACATGCTGTTGGAGGCAACATGTAGCCCCTAAGCCACCGCGACAGGAATCAGCTGTCAGGATGACCTGGGGTATATTTTAGATACCTGCGCCATCTTGAACCAAATCATGTCAAAGGATGGCCGTCTTTTTGGGGGACTCCAACTCAACATAAAAGGAGTCCCTCATGACAACTCAATACCCCACGTGGTCTCTTCCTCAAGAGGCCGCACAGCTTGCAGCAGCCCAACAGCTCGCTGCGGACCGTTCCGCGCGGCTCCCTTCCCCCATGGAAGCAGAACCGCGCATTCCCACCCTCATCGAGCCCACCCCAACGCTGGGCTATGAGTACCTACGCCACCTGCTAATCGGCTCCCCCAACGCCGCCCGCCACACCGTTGAGCGGCTGCACCTTATGGGTTACGTAGAGCGGCACCTGTGGACCCCAGACATCGCCATTGGCCCCCAGGGCATCCGCATCACCCCCGCCCACGGGCAGGTGCTCCGCTACCTGGTGCAGCAGCGGCCCATTCGCTAGCGGCCCGTCGCCCTTCACACAGATTCAATTAAAATTGGGGCAGTACCCGCATAGGGTATGCCCCAAAAATAAAGCTTTGCTGAGTAGCGCTTACAGGTGCTTCTCTAGGGTATTCGCCAAAGTGGTCTTAGGCACCGCACCCACAACCATATCGACCCGCTGACCGCCCTTGAAGATCATCAGCGTGGGGATGCTGCGGATGCCGTAGGTGCTAGCAACGCTGGGATTCTCATCCGTATTCACCTTAACGACCTTCACCTTGCCGTCATACTGCTCGGCAATCTCGTCGACAACCGGCGCAACCATACGGCAGGGACCGCACCAAGGCGCCCAAAAGTCGACCAGAACAGGAACGTCGTTCTCTAGAACTTCCTTTTCGAAGCTGGAATCTGTAACTGGGGCTGCTGATGACATGCCTATTATCCTTACCCTACATTTGTCTCGTGTGATTGCGATTTTACCATAGCGG
>JBCCAG010000826.1:0-2095 GCA_039814955.1 Cyanobacteria bacterium P01_A01_bin.135 | reverse complement strand
TCCCGGGGGCTAGATATTGATCAGCTGCCCTACGTGGTGAATTTTGACTTGCCCAATGTGCCGGAGGACTATGTGCACCGCATTGGCCGCACAGGGCGCGCCGGAAATGACGGGCGGGCCATCTCGCTGGTGTCGGAAGACGAGACGGCGTTTTTGAAGGACATTGAGAAGCTGCTGAAGCGGAAGCTGGAGAAGACGGTGGTAGAGGGGTATGAGCTGCATACGCCGGCCTCCAGCCCGGTCTCTAGCCCTAAGGCGCAGCCGCAGGCCGCTAACGATTCCTCTAATTCCTCAAAGGGCCAAGAGAATGAGCAGCGCCGCAAGCGGCCTCGGCGTAGGCGGCGGCGCGGTGGCAGTCGTGGGGGTAGCCGTGGGGCAGCTCAATCCAAAGGGTCAGCCTAGAGGGGCCTTAGCCCACCGTAGCCGGTTCCCCCGTCTGTACCTGCCACAGCCCCGCGTAGATGCCATCCTGAGCAATCAGCGCCTCGTGGGTGCCCTGCTCTACTACCTGGCCCTGCTCCATCACATAGATACGGTCGGCGTTGCGAATGGTAGACAGGCGATGGGCGATCGCAATCGTCGTCCGGTGCCGGGTAATCTTCTCTAGAGACTGCTGGATAGCCGCCTCGGTCTCGTTGTCCACCGCCGAGGTGGCCTCATCCAAGATCAAAATCGGCGGGTCCTTGAGAATGGCGCGGGCGATCGCTAGCCGCTGCCGCTGCCCGCCGGAGAGCTTCTGGCCCCGCTCCCCGACTACCGTGTCGTAGCCGTGGGGCAGCCGCTCAATAAAGGGATGGGCTTCGGCCACCTCGGCGGCCTGACGGATATCCTTGGCGGTAGCTTCCGGGGAGCCGTAGGCGATGTTCTCCGCCACCGTGCCGTCAAACAAAAACACATCCTGGCTCACCAGCCCCATGGTGCGCCGCAGGTCCTGGAGCTGGATTTCGCTGATGGGGATGCCGTCTAGGGTAATGCGGCCTTGATCCAGCTCGTACAGACGCAGCAGCAGCTTCACCAGGGTGCTTTTGCCGGAGCCCGTCACGCCGACAATGCCCACCGTGTGGCCAGCAGGTACCGTTAGGGACAGGTTCTTAAACAAGGGGATACCGTCGCCATAGCTAAAGCTGATGTTCTCCAGCCGCAGCGCGCCTTTTACAGAGCCCACCGGCAGCTGCCGGTAGCCCGAAGGAATTGATACCGGCGTATCCAGTAGGTCCAGGACGCGGGTGGTGGAGGCCATGGCCCGCTGGTATTGATCTAGGGTGTCTCCCAAGCGGGTCAGGGGCCACAGCAGCCGCTGGGTCAAAAACACCAGGACGCTGTAGGTGCCCACCGCTAAGCTGCCGTTGGCAGCAGACAAGCCGCCAAAGAACAGGGTGGCCGTAAAGCCCACCAAAATCACGATCCGAATCAGGGGGACAAAAGCCGCGCTAAGGGCGATCGCTCGGCGGTTGCTGCCTTGGTAGGCGTTGCTGTCGACCCGCACCCGCTCCACCTCATAAGCTTCGGTAGTGAAGCTCTTGATGGTGGTGATGCCGCTGAGGTTGTTGGCTAACCGGCTGTTGAGCTGGCTTACCTGCTGGCGCACCTCGGCGTAGCGGGGGGCCAGTCGTCGCTGGAACACCAGGGAGCCCCAAATGATAAAGGGCATAGGCAGCATCGCCATCCAGGCGACGCTAGGGGCCATGACGAAAAAGGCGGTGCCCACCACAATCACGGTGGTGACGGTGTGGAGAATTTCTGTGGCCCCCACATCCAAAAAGCGCTCTAGCTGGTTGATGTCGTCGTTGAGGATGGCGAGTAGCCGTCCGGTGCTGGTGTTCTCAAAATAGGCCAGCTCCAGATTTTGCAGGTGAGCGTAGGCATCTAGCCGCAGGTCATGCTGGATGGCCTGGGCCAGGTTGCGCCATAGGCGGGCGTAGGCATACTGGAAAGCGGACTCTAGGCCCCACACTAGGAAGGTGAGGATAGAGAGCACAATCAGCTGACTGCGGACTGACTCTAAGCCCCAGCTGGCCAAAAATGAGTCTTGGCCCTCCACCACCGTGTCCACCGCCAGGCCGATTAATGCTGGGGGGGCCAGGTCAAACACCCG
>JBCCAG010000114.1:0-8358 GCA_039814955.1 Cyanobacteria bacterium P01_A01_bin.135 | reverse complement strand
TTTTTTTATTTTTTTTTCTTTTTTGATTTTGTTGGTGTTGGTTTTTTTTTCTGTTTTGATTTCATCCCCAAAAACCCAGCGCCAACAATGGCCTAGGCAAAGCCACCAGACCTATAGATACTGTTGGATGACCCAAGCGTGCAGCGATTTGAAAGGCTACCACTCTATAATTTCCCTATTCAGTACAGGGGCATCGATTAACCCAGTAGCAAACGGACTATGGAACTGGATTTAGAGCAGGCGATCGCCGCCGCCGACCAAGCTGTTGCCGGCCACACCGGTCGTCACCTCACCGACATCGAGACAGAGATTCTCAAGGGCGCTTGGCAGGGGCTCACCTACGACCAAATTGCGGCGGCCTGCGGCTACTCCGACAGCTACGTGCGGCGCAACGTTGGGGTCAAGTTCTGGCGGGTGTTGAGCGAGTCTTTGGGCGAATCCGTCAGCAAAACCAGCTTTCGCGAATCGCTGCGCCGCTACCGGCAGCAGTCTGGGCCGGAGCCGCCAGCCTCAGCGCCGTCCCCTAGGGCACCCGCCGCCTCCAATGGCGCTTCCGAGGCCAATTCTGGGGCGAACTTTGGGACGATCGCAGCCTTCCCCCATTACGTTGAGCGTCCCCCCTTAGAGCAAATCTGCCGCGAAACCCTGCAGCAGCCGGGGGCACTGGTGCGCATTAAAGCGCCGGCCCTGATGGGCAAAACCCAGCTGATGGAATACACCTTGACCCACCTGGCCGCTGGGGACTTGCGTACGGCGGTGCTCAGCTTTGCGCTCGCGGACCGCCGGGTGCATTTCTCTAACCTAGACCGCTTTTTGCGCTGGTTTTGCGTCAACATCAGTCTGGAGCTGGGGCTCCCCAACGCTATCAGCGAGTATTGGGACGAAGAAGGCATGGGCAGCAAGGTGAGCTGTACCAGCTACATTGAGGAATACGTGCTGGCCGCCAGCGATCGCCCCTTAGTGCTCTGCTTAGACGATGTTGACCTACTGTTCCCCCACCCCGAAATCTACGAAGACTTTTTTAGCCTGCTGCGCTCCTGGCACGAAAAAGCCCGTCGCCGTAAGCGCTGGCAGCAGATGCGGCTGTGCATCGTCCATTCTACCGACGTGTACATCCAGCTCAACATCAACCAATCCCCCTTCAACGTGGGGGTGCCGCTAGAGGTACTGGAGTTCTCCCCCAGCCAGGCCCAGACCTTGGCCCAGCAGCACGGCGTCTCCCCCGACGTCGACCTTACCCCACTGATGGACTGGGTAGGGGGACATCCTTACTTGCTAGAGCTCACCTTTGAGGCCCTCAGCCGCCCGGGGCAGACCTTAGCAGAAATATTGCGCACAGCCCCCACTGAGGCGGGCATCTTTGCCAACCACCTGCGGGAGCACTGGCTAGAGGTGAACGGCAACGCCGAGCTTTGCCAGGCCCTGGGGCAGGTGGTCCAAGCGCCGCAGCCGGTCTTCATTGAGTCGGTGTACGCCTACCCGCTGCAGCGCCGGGGGCTAATCCGCCTACAGGGTAACCAGGCCGAGCCCCGCTGCCGCCTTTACCGCGAGTACCTCAGGGCCCAGATGGCAGCCACTGAAATGAGTGAGGGCGCATGACCTCCGCTGCCTCCTACCGCTACCAGCCCGGAGGGAGCCTGCCCGGCAGCGCCCCCACCTACGTCACCCGTCAGGCTGACCGTGAACTGCTCACCGCACTGCTAGAGGGCACCTACTGCTACGTACTTAACTCTCGTCAAATGGGCAAATCCTCCCTGCGGGTGCGGGCCATGGAGGAGCTCACCCGCAGGGGGGTGACCACCGTTGAGATCGAGCTGCTGGGCATCGGCAGTCAGCAGATTACCGCGGCCCAGTGGTACGGCGGCATTATTGCTGAGCTGATTAGCGGCTTAGATCTGGAGGTGAACCGGCGGCAGTGGCTGCAGGCCCACAGTGACCTATCTCCGGTGCAGCGGCTGGGCCAATTTATGGAAACCGTGGTTCTGACCCAGGTAACCCAGCCCTTAGTGATTTTTTTTGATGAAATTGATAGCGTCCTGGGCCTAGACTTCCCGACGGATAACTTCTTTGGCCTGATTCGCAGTTGGTACGAGCGGCGCGCTACCCAGCCTCTCTACCAGCGGCTGACGGTGGTGATGCTGGGGGTAGCAACCCCGTCGGCCCTAATGAAGGATGAGCAGTCCACTCCCTTTAACATTGGGCGAGCTATCAATCTGCAGGGGTTTCAGCCCAGCGAGAGCGGCCCCTTGGCCTTGGGTCTAGCGCCCTATGCCCACGATCCCTGCGCCCTGCTGCAGGCCATCTTGCGCTGGACCGGCGGCCAGCCGTTTTTGACCCAAAAGCTGTGCTGGCTGGTGACCCAGCAGGGACCGGCGATCGCTGCCGGAAGTGAGCCCGCCTACGTTGATTGGCTGGTGCGCTCCCAGATCATCCGCAACTGGGAAGCCCAGGACGAGCCCGAACACCTGCGCACCGTCCGCGATCGCGTACTGCGCAGCGCCGCCAACCCAGAGCGACTGCTGCGAATCTACCGGCGGGTGCTGCGGCGGGCCAGGGTCGCTGCCACAGATTCCTTAGAAGAGCGAGAGCTACGCCTCAGCGGTCTGGTGACCCAGCAGCGCGGCCAGCTTGTCCCTTTTAACCGCGTTTACGCCACCATCTTTGACCTATCCTGGGTAACCCAGCAGATGCGTCGTCTGCAGCCCCCCATTCCCCGGCTGCTGCGGCCTGCCTGCCTGGCCGGGGCAGGGGCGGCTCTGCTGGTGCTTAGCCTACGTAGCCTGGGGCTACTGCAGGGGGCCGAGCTGTGGGCCTACGACCACATGCTGCGGCAACAGCCCCCCTCCCCCTCGCCTACAGAAGAGCGGTTTTTAGTCATCACCGTTGGGGAAGCAGACATCCAGTACCAGGACCAGCTGGGCTTCCAGCGGCAAAGCTCCCTGGCCGATGAGGCAATGCTCCAGGTCCTAAACGCCCTCGCGCCGCACCAACCCCGGGTGATCGGCATGGACCTGCACCATCCCTTTCCCTTTGAGCCAGCCCTAGCTGCCCAGCTCAGCGCCCTGCCCGCCTTTGTGCCCGTTTGTGAGATCGGCCAAACGGTAGGGGTAGATGTGCCGGTGAGCATCCCCGCTCCGCCGGGGTTCGCCGCCGGTGCCCTGGGCTTCACTGACGTTTCCATCGACCCAGACTACCGGGTGAGGCGGCAGCTCCTGGGCATGGACCGTTCGGAGGATTGCCCCACCAGCGGCTCGTTTAACCTACAGGTAGCGCTGCAGTACCTGTCCGCTGAGGGCATTGATCTAGAGTTCTTGAGCGATCGCCAAATTCGCCTAGGGGAGACCACCCTCGCCAAGCTGCCCAGAACCGCTGGCGGCTACCAGCTCTCCGCCGCTGAACAAGCGGGGTTCCAAATTTTGGCGGACTACCAAGCGGATGACCCGCAGCGGGTGTCCCTGACCCAGGTGCTGCGGCGCGAAGCCGACGATGCGATCGCCCGGTACGCCAGCGACGGCATTGTGCTGATTGGCGTGGAAAATGCGAAAGACTCTCTATTTGTCCCCGGACGGCGGCGGCGAATGTTGGGAGTGGTGATGCAGGCTCACCTCGCCCGTCACCTCCTCGACGTGGCCCAGGGCAAACCGACCCGCTGGTGGTGGCCAGAGTGGCAGGAAATGCTGTGGATTGGAAGCTGGGGGATTGCCAGCGCCGTTGGGGTGGGCATCGGCATTGTCAGGGCGCGATCGCTCTGGGGTGGGGGGGCGATCGCCATTGGGGTGAGCATCCTTTTGGTTGGCATCAGCTACGGCGTATTAACCCTCGGCAACGGCTGGATTCCCATTGTCCCGGCTGTGATTGTTGTTGGCCTCGCCTCGGGGGCCGTTATTGTCTTTACCGCAAACCAGCATCGCTTAAAACGCTTATTATGACTTCTCAAAATCGTCGAATTGACGCGGCCCACGCCGCAAAATGCGCGCTATCTGGCGTCGTCTTGGGGGGAATAGTGGCCAGCCCACTGATGCCCGCGGCCGCCACCGATACAGAGCAGCGCCTGGTCAAGGCGCATCACACCACCTATGGCGCTAGCAATACGCGCCCCCTCGTCTTCAACGCTGCTACCGATGGCTTCGAGGGCCAGGGCCGCCCCCAGAGCCGCAGTTCGGGTGGGTCCCGGGCGGGCTGCGAGACCCTGCTGATAGCCCTACTGCCTGGAGAAGGGGCGCTGTCGGATACCGAGGACTGCGACCTGCGCACCGAGTCGTTTACGGCATTGACCACTGAGGCAACCCCGATCCTGTGGTTTTATATTCCTGAACTAGAGGGCGGGGAGGCCGAGCTAGCGCTGTTGGATGAAAACCAGCGGGCGATCGCCGTCGATTCCGTTGCCCTGCCTGGGGCGGCTGGCGTTGTGGGCATCCCCATTACCCAGACTTTAGAGGTGGAGCAGGCCTACCCCTGGGTCTTTTCGGTAGCGCCCAGCAGCAACCCCTCCCGCATTTTGACGGTGGAAGGCACAATTCGCCGGGTAGCGCTGGAGGCTGAGGAGCAGCAGCAAATCGACGCAGCCATCGACCCGCGCGACCGGGTTGTACTCTTGGCTGAGGCGGGTATCTGGCACGATGCCCTCAGCGCGCTGGGAGATCTGCGCCAACAGCTGCCGGAGAATATGACGGTCAAGGAAGACTGGCGGCAGCTGCTGGAATCGGTGGGGTTGGGGGCGATCGCAGATATCCCCGTCGTCGAGTAAGGGCCACACCAGTTGGGCATAAAACAATGCGATCGCCTCCGGTATTTTGGGGAGCGATCGCATTGGGATTCTCTGGCTAAATGTCCTAATGCATCAGGACATTTGCTATATCAAAAAGAAGCTAGAGCCGGAGGATGCGCCACCGAGCACAAGCGACTGTGACGGTGGCGATAATTCAGAGGCTAAACGAAGTTGGCGTCTAGGTTAATGAAGAAGCTGCTGGTATCCTGAAGCACACCGATCGTCGCATTGCCCCTCTGAATGATTGTGTCGTTAGTCGCCCCGCCAGTCACGTTGATTCCTTTGACAACGTTGTAGTCACTCGCGCTGCCCCTCAGCTGGATTTTATCTCCCTCGTAGCGGTCGAAATCCTTTACCGTAGCGTAGTCAGCGCCTAGGTAGAAGTAGTTCTTTGCATCGCCAAGCGCAAAGACGTCCGCCTGGTTCCCGCCTATGAGTAGGTCATTGCCGCCACTGCCGAGAAGGTAATCTTCGCCATTCGAGCCTGAGAGGGTATCATCTCCAGCCCCCCCGTACATCAAATCGTCGCCGTCTAAGCCAACAAGCCCGTCGTTGCCGCTACCCCCCACTAAAACATTGTCGTTTGCGTTGCCATACATTTTGTTATCAAGGCTGTTTCCAAACCCCCCAATTGCTGAGCCCTGGAGTCCTAGGTTCTCCACGTGGGAACCGAGCTGATAGTTGAAAACATGAGAGAAAACAAGGTCGATTCCCTCGCCGGCGTATTCGATAACTTTGTCTCCGGTATTGTCAACGGTATAGTAATCGTTATCGCTTCCCCCGTACATTTTGTCAGCGCCAGCGCCACCATCAATGTGGTCATCTCCAGAGCTACCAAAGATCAGATCGTTGCCCCAGCCACCGTCCAACGTATCTTTACCGCTACCGCCAAGAATGGTGTCGTCGCCAGAGCCGCCGAATAGCTTATCGTTGCCGCTGTAGCCAAAAAGGGTGTCTTTGCCATTGCTACCGATAAGGTTGTCATTGCCAAATCCGCCTTTGTAGATAGGCATTAGCTTTCTCCTAATTAGAGTTAAATTTTCTGTTGCGTAAGCTGTTTGCTTAATTGGGCAATTGAACCCAATAACTCAACTCTAAATCCGCATTTTTTGCCTGTCGTTACCTAAAATGTCTCTACATTTCAGTAGGGAGAGAAGAGAATTTTGTCACCAAAATTCCTAAGTACAGGACAAAAGTTGTAAGTGGCTGGCCACAAGTCAACGGTGTCAGGGATTCGCTCCCCGGCGGGGGCCACCCCTCCCAATAGCGTCGTTTATTCATGGCCTTCTAGTTAAATTTCCGCTGATGATTGCTTCGTGTAGTGAGTGTATGGCTGGCTGGTATGCTGCGAGGGTAGCTATGGCAGGCAGCGGGCTGCGCTATGCGGCTCAGAGCTTCAGCAGAACACCGCCTTATGAAAATCGCCATCTTAACAACCGGGTCGCGGGGGGATGTTCAGCCGTTTATTGCCCTTGGCAAGGGCCTGCAGCAAGCAGGGTATCAGGTCAGGCTCGCCACCCACGATACGTTTGAGTCAATGGTGAAGCGCTACGGACTGGAATTTGCCGCGATCGCCGGCGACGTCCAAGCCATGCTGGCTAGCGAAGCAGGGCAGCAGATGCTGAAGAGCAAAAACCCAATCCAGCTGATCCGCAAGTACGCGCGGATGACCCAGCCTTTAGCGGCTCAAGCTATGGCTGATTCTTGGCTGGCTTGTCAAGATTGCGATGCCGTTATCTTTACCGCCCTGTCCATCTGGGGCTACGACATCGCCGAAGCCCTAGATATTCCCGGCTTTTTTGCGTCCCTCATCCCTCAGAGCGCCAATTCCGACTTTGCCTACCCATCCGTATCGCCCACCTTACTGCTCGGGCCAGCGTTGAATCGGCTCTCTTACCCCGTCCTTATGGAAGCATTTGGGCTGGGATTCCAAAAGCCCCTCGCGGAGTTTCGCCGCTCCCAACTCCATCTTCCGCCCCTTCCCTTCGGCACGATCTACCGCCGACTCGACCACACTCCTGTGCCGGTTCTCTACGGCTACAGCCCTACCGTTGTTCCCAAGCCGACAAACTGGGGCGATCGCCTGCAGGTGACAGGCTATTGGTTTCTCGACTCGCCCTCAGACTGGCAGCCAAGCACCGCTCTCCAGGAGTTTTTAGCAGCGGGCTCCCCGCCGGTATATGTAGGCTTCGGCAGCATGAGCGGCGAGGACCCAGCCCGGTTCACGCAAATCGTTCTAGATGCGCTGAGGCAGACAGGGCAGCGGGGCATCTTACTCACCGGTTGGGGAGGCATCTCCCAAACAGATTTGCCTGATCAGGTATTTCTGCTCGATGCCGCTCCCCACGACTGGCTATTTCCCCGTATGGCGACGATCGTCCATCATGGTGGGGCCGGAACGACAGCTGCGGCCCTCAAGGCGGGGGTGCCCTCAATTATCGTTCCGTTTTTCGGCGACCAGCCCTTCTGGGGCGATCGGGTGCAGCGATTGGGCACCGGTCCTGCCCCCATCCCTAAATCGCAGCTCACTGTAGACCAATTGATGGCAGCGATCGCAGCGACCGTTTCAGATGCCAGCATGCAGCAGCAGGCCAAGGCCATCGGGTCAGCGATTCGGGCAGAAAATGGCGTTAAGCGGGCCGTTGACGTGGTGCAGAATTATTGTGTCGCCATTGGCGAGAACGAGTCCGAAGGATAGTTCTGATGGATAATAATCTGCATCGCTATGATTTGGTGGTTTTTGGGGCAACGGGATTTGTAGGGCGGATTCTCTGCCGGTATCTATTGGAGCAGGTGGGGGTAACTGGTTCCATTCGCTGGGCGATCGCCGGTCGTTCTGAGGATAAGTTAGCAGCCCTTGCTGCCGAACTTGGGGCGGGGCTGCCCTACCTCGTTGCCAATGCCACCGATGTGGTGAGCTTGAGGGCGCTATGCGCCCAAACCCGAGCTGTGATTTCCACCGTTGGCCCCTACGCCCTGTACGGGGAGACCCTGGTGAAGATCTGCGCCCAAACTGGCACGGACTATGGCGACCTCACCGGAGAGCCTCAGTGGGTCCGCCGCATGATTGAGCGATACAGCAATATCGCTCAGCGTTCTGGAGCCCGCATTGTTCACTGCTGCGGGTTTGACTCTGTTCCTTCAGACTTAGGCGTTTACTACTTACAGCAGCAGGCCCAGCAGCGGTTTGGACGGCCCTTGAGTCGGGTCAAAATGCGAGTCAAGGCGGTCCGGGGTGGGGTGTCTGGAGGCACCATCGCCAGCGGCGTCAATATTATTCGAGAGGCGAGCCAGAACCCCAAGCTGCGCCAAGAGCTGGATAGCCCCTATTCCCTCTGTCCAGATATTTCAGCTAGGCCCCATCCTCCCACCTTAGTTGCCGTGCAGTACGACCCAGACTTTCAGGCCTGGACGGGCCCTTTTGTGATGGCGGCCATCAACACCCGCGTGGTGCTGCGCTCCAACGCCCTGCGAGGGTATCCCTACGGTGAAGATTTTCAGTATGAGGAGGCCCTATTGACTGGCCCCAGTACGGCGGGGTGGCTGGCGGCGCAGGGGCTCAAGGTGGCCCTGGGTGGCCTAGGGTTGGC
>JBCCAG010000580.1:0-3218 GCA_039814955.1 Cyanobacteria bacterium P01_A01_bin.135 | reverse complement strand
GATGAAGAACAGGGGCTCCGGCAAAGGCACCTGGTACACCATGGTCTGCCCTTCCGTCAGCGGCGTTTCGGGGATGCGGTGGCGGGTTTGGATCAAGGTAGCTTCTTCGGTGCGCTCGGTGGTGCTGACGCCGCACACCTTGCGGAAAAAACGGCGGATGTTGACGGCGTTGGTGGTGTCGTCGGCCCCCTGGTCAATCACCTTGAGGGTGTCCTGCTGGCCAATGATGGAGGCAGTGATTTGGATGCCGCCGGTACCCCAGCCGTAGGACATGGGCATTTCCCGGGAGCTGAAGGGGATCTGGTGACCAGGAATAGCGACGGCTTTGAGCAGGGCGCGGCGGATGGAGCGCTTGGTCTGCTCGTCGAGGTAGGCAAAGTTGAAGCCAGGTTCTGGCCCGGTGGATTGGGGTAATGCGGTGGAAGCGTCAGTCATGATATGTGGTGTCAAGAACGTGGAAGATTGGTAGGGACATAGCACCGCTATGTCCGTCCAAAAGGCATAGGTCTAGATCCGATCTAGCGGAACATGAGGTGGCGGCGGCAGCACAACGCGGATGCCATCGCCGGTCGTCACCACCCCACCAGTAATCACAACCCCCATCACTCCTGACTTACGCACCAGCTGCCCCTGCTCGTCGCGGTCCAATACCGCCTGCATTAGTCCCGGCTGCAGCTGCTCCAATTGCTTGCAGGGGTTACGCAGCCCCGTCAGCTCTACAATGGCCGACTCGCCAATGTGCAGCCGGGCCTTCTCTGGCAGCGCCAAGAGGTCAATACCCTCTGTCGTAATGTTCTCCCCCATCTGCCCCGCCGCCACCTCAAAGCCCGCCGCCTTCAGCTCACCAAACAGCTCCGCGTGAATCAGATGCACCTGGCGCAGGTTCGGCTGCGTCGGGTCTTTGGCCACCCGAGAGCGGTGCTGGACGGTTTTACCTAGGTGGGCGTCCCCTTCCACTCCCAGCCCTGCCAAAAGCTGGATGCTGCTCTGGTTATCCTTACTCAAGCTATGGCCCGCGCGGCGGCTGACGGCGGCAACAACGCCTTCAGCGTTTGAATAGACAGCGCCGTTGCTCGCTTCTTTAGCGGAGGCGTCATACTCGTGCCGCAGCTTGCGCACCAAATTCAGCTCCGCCTGAAAGTCAATGTAGTGGGGCAGCTTCAGGTGCTGGACAAACCCCTGGGCCTCCACATTGTCCGAGTGGAACAGCACAAACTCCTCATCCTGGGCCGGGCCGTCTAGGGTCTCCCCCAGGGCCTTGGCCTGCAGCGCCCGGTCCACTAGGGCCATCGCCATGGCCTTGCGCTCGTTGTAGCCAACGGTGAGGCCATATCCCTGGGTGAACTGGGGCGGCACCTGCTTGCTGCCCTTAAACTGGTTTACCATCTGCACTTCGGTCACCGTGATGTCAGCGATCGCTACCTCGAACCCTAGCTCTTCGGGGCAGATCCCCACCTCCACCGCCCCCATGCGGATTTCTCCAGCGAAGGGGTGGTTTTTGCCGTAGCCCCGCTGGGTGGAGTAGGCCATGGCCAGCAAGAAACCCTCGTCGGCGCGGGTCAGGTTCTGCAGGCGAGCGTCGCGGCGGGTGGGGGTATTGAGGGACTGGCGGGTGATATCGAAGGGTGGGTCTAGCTCCGGTGGGTCTGGCTCGGTATCAGCTGGGGTCGCGCCAATCAGATCCTCTTGGGCCAGGGTATTGAGGACGCGAGGGGTGGCTTCGGTGGGGTCGGCCTCGACGGCGGGGGCAGGAAACTGGTTGCCCTCGGCGGCGAGCTTAAAGTCCAGCAGCCGGTGGATGTAGTCAAAGGTAGGACCCAGCTTTTGGCCGCCGGGAGCATCTTTAAATATGGCTGAGATGCGCCGCTGAACCTGCATTTGACCGGTGTCGATGGGCTCGCTGTAATAGAGCCGGGGCAGGGTGGTGCGGTAGGCCCGCAGCAGGAATGCCGCTTCCACGAGGTCCCCCCAAGACTGCTTGATGGCTAGGGCCGCCAAGTCCGGGTCATATAGGCTTCCCTCCGCCATCACCCGGTCGACGGCGAGCTGCATCTGCTGCTTGATTTGATCTAGGCTTAGCTCTGGCACGAACCCGTCACCGCGCCGCTTGGCCTTCAGCAGGGCTTCAGCATTCTGGATGGCCTGTTCTCCGCCTTTAACAGCAACGTAAGGCATAGGACTCTGCTCCGTTTCTAAGGGCTTCTTTTTGACCCACCACACGGTGGGTCAGCTTACAGATCAAACAATGCGGGCCGTGCGCGGTAGGCCCAGTAGCTGATCATCTACGAAACACCAGGCGTCTAGGCCTAGTGGGTAATCTGCCGTCATCTCCTGCCACTGCTGCCAAAAGCGATCGCCTAAGGGAGCGCTGACGGCAATGGCATCTAGGATTCCTGGCCCCCGCAGGGTGACGGTGCGCCCGCCTTGGAGAGACGGGATTTGGATTAGCAGGCTGGTGGAGGACTCCGGATATTCCGCAGTTCCCCAACTAAATTCATCCAGGTTGGGCATAGCCGCAGCGTCGTGAATTACCGCAAAGTCGGCGGTTTGGGGCTGATTTGTAAACCGGCAGCCGGCGTGAAACAGCAGCCAGGCGCGCGCCGCCGCTGGGGTACCGGGCTGCAGCCAAACTACCGTCTCTAGGTCCAGCAGCGTTAGGGTGGCGGCGGCGCAGCTTGGCTGGAGGCCATCAGGGGGCGAAAGTGTCCCTGTAGTTTGAGGTAAGCCAGGCCTCGCTAGGGCATCCAGCAGCGCTCGGAAGGTCTGCTGAGCATCATGGACAGGGTCTTTAAAACCGGAGAGTTGGGTGGTAGGCATGGACGGCTTGCTGCATAGATTTGCTTTAGAAGAGGCTTTGGAGAGGGGCCCGAAATTGGGACCTTGCTGCGGTCAGCCCTCCCCCCGCAGCAAGGTGAAGAAGTTGACGCGGGTTGATTCTGCCTCAGCGGCCTCAGCCTCCCGCGCCATGGCGGCGGCAGCTTCTAGCGGTTCAATGACCTGAGCCTTTACCGCTGCGGCCCACCTCGGATGCTGGAGTAATGCATCGCAGACCGCCGCTAGCTCAGCATGACGCTGCGATCGCCCCGCCACATAGCCGAACCCAGCAATTGCCTCGCCTTTGCTCTCTTCACCCGGCAACTGCACCACGCAGCGGGTGATGGTTATCTCCCCCAGGTTAAAGGGCGCGCCTGTCCCCTCAGCCCGTCCTCGCACCATGG
>JBCCAG010000777.1:0-2278 GCA_039814955.1 Cyanobacteria bacterium P01_A01_bin.135 | reverse complement strand
CCAGTATCTAGCACGCTGGCTTCTAGCATGGTGCGGCGCGGCCCATCTTGGAAAAACTGGCGACGCAGCGCTATGGTGTCGGGCAAGTCGAGGTCAAACCAGCGCACCTGGCCGTTGTCCAATCGCTCAAAGCGGGTGTTCAAGCCGCAGCCAATTTCGACGACGGTGCCGGCGGGATGCTCATTCAAAAAAGCCTGGACATCTTGGTCATACATGCGCGTGCGTAGGGTTGCCCCGGTTAGAGACCGGGACTTTTCCCACTTTGAAAAGTCGTAGTCCAGCGCATTGACGATCTCGACGGCCTTTGGGTCTTGGATTAGGCCGTTACCCTTTTGGGTCTGCACAGCCCGCCCCAGCAGGGGAATCAGCAGCGTTTCTTGTACCGGACCCAGGTCAACTGCAACTTTCGTCATCGTCGCTTCGCTCCATTGAAGGGTGAGCTATGGCGCTATGATAGCCAGCCTTGGGTCGGGCGATGATCGCGATTGGTGCCGGTATGATCGCAATTAGCCTACAGCATAGACCTATCTGCCCATTTGTTTGAGATAGGCTCTAGGGGTGCTGCCAAACTTGCGCTTAAAGGCAGCCGCAAAGTAGCCTCGGTGCGCAATTCCCACTGCGTTAGCGATCGCCCCAATCGTCATCTGGTCAGCCTCGATCAGCTGTCGGGCCTGCTCCATCCGGTAGTCGTGCAGCACGCCGAAAACCGTTGTGCCAAAAAGCTGCTGAAATCCTTGCTGTAGCTTGCGCTCGCTTATCCCCACCTGTTGCGCCAGCACGTTCAGAGCGGGCGGGTTGGCTACGTTAGTCAGCAGGATATGCTTGGCTTGACGAATAGACGCCACATCCTTTCGCTTGAGGCTTGTCGATTGCCCAGAGCCACCGCTTGAAAGCTGAGCAAAATAGAGCGCAATCAGCTCCAGGGCTTTTCCCTCCAAATAGATTTTGCGAATCACGCCCTGGTGGGGACAGTGCAGGATGAGCTGCAGCAGCCGCGCCATCTCAGGTGCCGTCTGATCTACCAAGTAAGAGGGAGTAGAGGCGGCAAGCTGCAGCCGCTGCTGCCAGTCTGCCGGCAGCGCACTCAAGTTGCGCTCCATCAGCGTCAGCAGAACCGCTGGCGCAATCGCTAGGCTGACTACTGTGATTTTGCGACCCGCCAGCAGCTCAGTGGTGCCTGCCGCGTTGGGAATCGTGGAAAAGGTCATCTGCCCGGCAGAGACATCCAGTCTAGGTTTTAGGCCAGGGATAGTGCCTGCAGCCCAGCCCGTGAGACAGAAGGTGAGATCCACCAGAGAGAATCGGGATGACAGCTGAGAAAAATCTAGAATCAAGTCCTGCTTGAGATCAAATTCGTAGACAAACAGGTCTAGCCCGTCCCGTAAATGGACGCCCCGGATATATCCCTGCCCGAGGGCAGGCGGCAAAAATAGAGCCGTCTCCCGGTGCTCCAGCTGGCGATCGCCTCCGGCCTGCCGCTGGAATTCCTTGGTGGCGCGCTGAAAGTCGGTAAAGGAGAGAGAAACCTTCATGGATTTGAGGGAAACGTTCAGAATTACGCAAACACCGCGCTATCTAGCCCTGTCACCCCCTGCACCACCCCCAGCAGCTCGTTGCTTCGGGTAAGCACAAAGGTGTCGCTACCCAGTTCCAGCAGCCGCATGCCCTCAGGGGTGAGGCCGCCCAGCTGAATCTGGTCGGTGCCCTGCTCAAAGTCAGTGATTACATCCACGCCCTGGGCGATCGCCAGCACAAACTGGTCCGCCCCCGCGCCGCCAGTGTAGGTGTCGTCTCCCTGCAGGCCATTGATGACGTCATCGCCGTCACTACCCACCAGCACATCGTCCCCGCCGCTACCGGTGACAACCCCCCCCGGCGGCAGCCCCAGCAGCGGCACAATCTCAGCATCAATGCGGACGTCCCCCACATCAACCCCTGCTGATGTCTCCAGCTCTAGAGCCTCCGCTAGCTCTGGGGAGAGCAGCAGGTCGGCATCGGCAATGGTCAGCGCCCCATCCGCAACAATCGTACGGCCCGGCACCCCAATATCAAACAAAATATCTGCCGTCAGCGCGTTATCCAGGGTGTCCGCCACAAAGAAGCCGCTGGCGGTGTCGCTGACGCGATCGCCGTCAAAGCCAATGGAGAAGTCGCCGAGGGTCACCAGAGCGCCGTCGCTACCGAGGAAAGTGATGTCTCCTGTGTGCTCCAGGGTGCCGTCCGGCAGGAAGGGGACCGACTCGAACACAAAGCCGTCTTCAATATCAAACCCGAGCTG
>JBCCAG010000916.1:0-1671 GCA_039814955.1 Cyanobacteria bacterium P01_A01_bin.135 | reverse complement strand
GGGAGCGCTGTTCGGCTCCTCTGTCAACTTCTCCGATGAGACGGTGGCCACCCGCGTCGCCATTGACGAGAGCGTCGCCAACCCGGAGATCTGCGCTCAGTATGGGGCGGGGGCGATCGCGGTGGACCTGCGGGCCTTTGTGACGCTGAACCCCTTTAAGGTGTTTATCTCCCAGCCGCTGATGCAGCCGGGCTGCGTGCTGCGCAGCAACAACTGGTCTATTTTGGAGCAGCGCGATCTGGTTACCTCCCAAGATGTGCAGCAATGTAAGCGGCGCATGAACACCTTTGGGTACATCGGCGACCTAGACCAGACTGCTGGTACCCCGGTAGTGGAATGCGTCTATGAGAACGACGGCGCGCGCAACCTATTCCTCAAGTCTGGCGCGGCGAGGCGAGGCGAGAATAGCTTCTAGCCAGTTGCGAAGGGTATGTATTTTGTAGGGGCATGGCAGTGCCATGTCCCTACGATAGGGGAGAGGTTTGCCCCAAATAGCGGCTCAAGTAGGGCGAAAACACCTCGTAAATCAGCGTCAGCGGCTCGCCGTGATGCCAGAACAGGTAGTGCCGTCCCCAAAATGGCCCCTGCTCCCCAAACGCCGCTTCTAGTTCAGGAGAGCTACCGTAGCAAATGCCCCGCACATCGCGGTATAGCTCAGTGCGCAGCTTAGCCAAGCTAGCCCAAATCGGCAGCGAGCGGTTCTCCAAATACTCATCCACATGGCTCGCCTCCCACCAAGAGGTGGCATAGGCCAGTCGCTGCCCGGAGGCTGTCCGCAGCCACACCTGCCGCCTTAGCCTCGGCCCTGGCACGGTGCGAATTAGGTCCGGGGCCGCGTCTAAGCTATGGCCAATGGGGGACATGTCAATGACGTCTACCTCCGTGGGCTCACCGGTGAGCAGCTGCAGGTGGCGAGTCGGTGAACCATCCCCCAATAGCAAAATTTGCCAAGTGGGCGAGAGCTGGTGATGGGGCAGACCAGCCCTAACCACCGCTTCCCCGCCTTGCCAGTGGGGCTGCAGGGCGTACCATGGCGCTACCGGGGCGGCTGCAGACTTGGAAGTGTCAGCTAAAGTCAAAAGCTTTACAAAAGTTTATGGCCTACTTGCATCATAGACTAAAACACCCTGGAGGCGTGGAGTCGCTTCGATGCGCCTCCTGAGGGTCAGGTCATGCCATCTTCGTAGACCCCTGTAGACAAAGTGCGCCTAACTCCCTGTGGAGGAAGTGCCCGCAGGGACGTCGCCGCTGCCCAGGTCAACGGGATAAGCCGACTGGTACACCTGCTGCCGCTTGCCAAATAGGCGATAGCGGTTATCGCGCACTTGGGCATAGACGCGATCGCCCATCGATTTGAGGCCGGGCACCGACAAGTAGGCGGCGACTACCGGCTGACTAGCGGGCAGCAGCTGGCCAATTTTCTCGGCGGCGTCGCTGCCCTGCCATCGCTGCTGGGGATCATCCTGGTCAATCACAATCATCCCGGCCTGGCAGGTCTGCGGAGTCACTCTCAGGAGGCTTAAGGTCGCATCGTCCTGCATGGGAATATAGCGAAAGCGCTGCCCTTGGTCGATGGTTTCGAGCGCTTTGACGAGGTTGACGCACAGGTTACAGCTGCCGTCGTAGATGACGTAGTACATGGCATGGGGGAGCATTGACACAGTTATCATT
>JBCCAG010000279.1:0-5243 GCA_039814955.1 Cyanobacteria bacterium P01_A01_bin.135 | reverse complement strand
TCCAAACTTTGCCCAGGCAGCAACAATGGCGATCGCCATTAAGCTACCTTCTATAGAAAAAATAATTTCTGGGCCGTGGCTCAAGCCGATAAACGCTGCTCCCCAGGCAAGGGCAAACAGGCTTAGCCACAGCAAGACGAGAAGGGAGAGGGGCGGCACCGCCATCTCTAGGGCCAGCGCCAGCAGATCTACCCGCCGCTGGAGGGCGGCCTGCTTAAGGAGCCGCGGCACCTGGGTGAGCAGCGTACTGAGCTGACCGTGCTCCCAGCGGGTTCGCTGCTCTTTGGCGGCGTCTTTGTCGCTGGGGAGCCGGCCCGTCAGACGGGCCGCCGCGCAGAACTGGGGCGGATACCCCGCAATCGCAAGGTCGAGGCCTAGCTGCATGTCTTCCACAATGTTGCCGCTCGCCAGAGGCGCTGAGCGGATCACCGACCAGGGAAAGGCCATGCCTGTACCGGTCAGCAGGCATGGCAACCCAAGGCGGTCTAAGCCAGCCGGGCGGACCCAATTTTTGACTAGGAAAGCTAGGGCAGAGATTGAGTCAGCGGCGCTGGGCTCAGGCGGCATCTCCATGAGGTACAGCGCCTGCACAGGCCGTTGGGAGGCGTGGGCCTGACTCATGGTCAGCGACATCGTCTCTGCCTCTACGCTGCAGTCGGCGTCGACCATCACCACCACCTCGGGTGGATTGTCCGCTAGGTGAGATAGCCCGTAGTCCAGCGCATATCCCTTGCCGCGCTGCGCCTGATTGTGCCGCTCTATGACAGTTACTCCAAACTGCTGGGCGATCGCCACCGTTTCATCAGAGCAGTTGTCAGCTACAACACAGACCTCCGCTCTATCGGGGCGATGGGCCATCACCGAGGTGAGGGTTTGCGAGATGACGGCAGCCTCGTTGTGGGCTGGGATTAACACCGTTGCGCGCTCAGGCAAGGCACGCTGCCGGGATGAGCGGGGTGGCAACAGAGCGGCAGCGCACTCGAGGAATACCGTGCCGATGGGGATAGATAATATCGCTGCCGCCGCAAACAATCCCCCCTGGGTGAGGTGGCTCAACCACTGACTCAGCATACGCTCCCTGTGCCTGTAAATGGACCAATCTTGTCGGTTATGCCGTCACGACACCATGGACGTCGTTAGCGACGATCCCCAGGCAGCGAAGACGGAAGCTCTTCAAGTCCTCAATAACTTTGGAGAACTGGGCGCGCTTCGTCTCTTCCAGGCTGGTGACAAGAACCACACCGTCGGTATGGCTGCTGACGAACGTCGCTTCTGTAAACTCAGACAGATTAGGCGTATCGTAGATGATCAAATCAAACTGGTTCTGCAGCGTATTGATGAGCTGACGCATGGCGGGTGAGGCTAGCTTCTCAGGCTCTTTCTGCGCCGCGTTACCCGCCGTCAGAGCATACAGATTCTCAACTTGAGTCTCCTGAATCATCTGGTTGACGTTTGCAGGCGAATCGCCGTTGAGCAAATCCCCCAGTCCGCTGGTGTTGGCAACCCCCAGCACCCGGTGCAGGCGGGGCGCTTCCAAGTTGGCATCTACCAGGAGGACTCGCTTGCCGCTCATGGCTGCCGTCTTCGCTAGGCTGAGGGCCAAGGTTGAGCCCCCGTCACCTTTCTCAACGGCGGAGACCGCGAAAGACCGAATGGCTTGAGAAGGAGACAGGAAATTAATCTTGGTGTAGAGAGATTGAACAGCCTGCTGGAACTGCGATCGCAGCCCATTACCGCCCGCTGTGGTGGCAGCAGCACCGCCCGCGTCGTATTCGCTGTAAGGCACCAACCCTACAAAGGGCAAGCTAGTGGCAGACTTGACGTCTGCTGGGGTGTAGAAAACATCCCGCTGACGCTCCAGCAGCACTGCGAGGAGGGTGCCAAGTACTAGGCCAGCTAAAACTCCGAGACCGATGATTTTAGCCAGTTCATCTTCAACGGGGACAGGGTCGCCGTTTTCGTCGTACTGTAGCCCTGGCGAAGAGACAAGCTCCCAGGGAATTTCAGTCTGAGCCGCCTCCACCTTCAGGGTCTCGCGCTGGGTCAGCAGCTGGTCTAGAGTTTGAACGGCGAGCGCCAACTGCCGCTGTAGCTCATTGTACTGCCGAGCCACCGCGGGGAATCGCTGCGCCTGCTGGGTCCAAAAGCCTTGGCTGCGGTCAAGGGCCTGGTTGCGGGCTTCTAAGACCTGAATCTGGTTGACGGAGTCAATTAACTGCTGGGTAATGCCCAGCCGCACAGAGTTTTGCAGCGGCAAGCTGGTGGCGTTTCCGGCCCCGCCCGGAATATTTTCCCCAATCACTTCTTCGGCCCGGCGCGACAGCAGTTGGGAGAGGTTGTCCCGCTGCTGCTGCAGCGCGCGAATCGTGGGGCTTGCATCGCTGAAGCGCACTGACTCGATGGCAATCTGGTTCTCAACCTGCTGAAGCTGCGCTCGCAAATCGGCGTAGACCGTATCTTCACTCAGCGCAGAAGCCGCCACCGCTTCATCTACCGAGAGGCCGAGCTGCTGCCGCAGGCTATCGTTGAGCTGCTGTTGCTCCTCAAGCTGCTGCTGTACGGTCAGCTTCTCAGTCGTGATCAGCCGAATTTGGTCAGAAATCTGGTTGCCCTCCGCCATCGGGTCGTTGACAAAGTACTGCTGCTGCAGAGACTGTATCTGGTTCTGGAGGGTTGTCACCCGCTGCTCTAGCTCGGGTAGCTGCTCGTCGATGAACCTCACCCCTTCGCCAATCCGAGTTTTCCGCTCTTCCAAGGAGTACTCGAGGAAGCGATCGGCAAGCACTTGAGAGACAAACAGCACCTGCTCCGGGTCTTCCCCTTGGTAGCCGGCTTCAATCATCTTCGTCTCTCTTAGCGCCGTGGTCGGACCGCTGGCAACGGTACAGCAGCGCTGAATGGTCAGCCCCTCATTGAGCTCCACCCCTGAGAAGGTGGGGTACTGCGCCTTCACCCGCTCAATGACGTCAGAGAGAATGGCGTTACTTTCTAAAATGACTAACTGGGTGTCGTAGTCGAACTCGCCTTGGGGGTCAAAGCCGCGCTGGCCTCGGGTCACCGCCGAGGGCTCCGATAGGGTCGCCTCCGGGGAGAGGGGCTCAACCAGGAGCCGGAAGCCGCTCTCGTACTGGTCTGCTGTGCCCGTACTCCTTAGGTAGGCCCCCGCGGCACACACCACGGTAATCCCGATGATCAGCCAAGCTTTGCGGCGGACTGTCCGCAGTAGGGGGCCAAAATCTAGCCCTCCCTGCTCTTGCTCATCGGCCCCATCGGTTTCAACAACCTGGGCAGGTCTTGTGGTGTCTGTCGAAGCGAGAACTGGAATGGGGGGATCTTGGTTCGTCTGCATAATAATCTCTCAAGTCTCTCGGTCTGATTGCTGCGATCGCTGAATTGGGGAAATTTAGTTATCAAAAATATCGATGACATCCCGAAAGATGTTGATGGCTCCACCAATGGGGTTGAGGAACAGATCGAGGGCATCAGAGCCGCGGGCAATGGCATTGCGGTTAACGATCACCACGTCCCCGGGCTGTAGCGCGGGGTTGACCTCATCGTCGACGCCAGCTCTCAAGTCGACGTCAATGCGGCGCCGCTCGACGGCTCCGTTGGGATTCAGCCGCACCAGCTCAACCCGCTTGCGGCGGGCCCTAGCATCGGTAAATCCGCCTGCGGCTAAGATGGCCTGATTTAGCGTTGTGTTGGGTTCCACCTCTACGAGCCCCGGAGAAACCACCTCGCCGACGACATTGACGCCGATACTATCCGGAGAAAAGTTAGCGTCGGCCAGCTGGGTCAGCTCTGCTGGGCCGAGATCAACGGCTTTAGGGATGACGATGGTATCGCCATCTCGCAGGTTGATGTCCTGATAGATTTCGCCGTTTCTCAGCAGCGCCCACAGGTCAACATTAATTATCTGGGGAGTCGCCAAGCCTTGGCGGCGCACCACCTGAACATCCTGAACGTTGGCGGTCTGCTTGATGCCCCCGGCAAGCTGAATCGCCTGGGTGACGTTAGGCCACTGGGCCGTCCGATCAACGCTCAGCTCCGACTGGGTGCCCTCGTCAAAGCGAAGCGCGTAGGTTCCAGGACGCCCCACCTCCCCCAGAACGGCCACCGTCAGCGGACGGGGAAAGACCAGGTTAAGCGTGACGAGCGGGTCATTGATGAAAGGGGCATAGGCCCGCTCAATCGCATTGGCTGCCTCGTCGATCGTTAGGTCCTGAACGTTGACGTTTCCAGCCCAGGGGAGACGAATTGTGCCATCGACCGGCACAGTGTACGAGCCGTTTTGGCCACTAAACTCAGGAACATTAGCAATATCGATCTGGATTTCGTCGCCCACGCCCAAAACATAGGGAGTCTCAGCAAACGAATCGGTTACAGGTCGAACGACTTGCTCAGAAGAGGACCCAGGAATGGGTAATGGCTGGGAGATAGCGTCACTGGTCGGCTCATCTGCAAGCGCAGGCAGGCCTGCTGCCAGCATTAGCGTGTTGAGAACGAGCGCCTGTACTATCGTGCTGTAAGCGAATCTTGTCATTATGCTGCCAACGTAGACTTTTGAGAATATCTAAGAAAAATAAGGCGACCGGTACCTAGCAGCTGAATCGCCGCTAATAGGACATTCAATACTTAGTCACCGATACAGACGCTCGCAGCTTACTAGCGTAAGACCGCGGAGCGTACAACTATAAGAGATACACCCACCCTAGTTACGACCAGTACGTCTACAGCATTCAAGATCATGGCGAAGGCCTAGGTAGAGGCTACTGGTTACAGCCATACAATGTTATAGCTTGTCTACCTATATTGATGCAAAAGCGGAGCGCTCTGGGGCTCAGGGCTGAGTCTTAACACAAACTAGCTTTTTACAAACGGCTTGATAAAGCCTGTGTTAAGAAAGTGCCCATACTGCCCGGCAAGCGCACAATTCTGAGACGAAATTGGCAAATTTGAGCAGTATCTCCCGCTCTACAGCCTTAGCGCGAAGTTAGCCGCTGTAAATAATTAAGACGACCGGGTAGCGGCGATTTGCTCGGGGCTCTGCTCGCTGGCGATCGCCTTGGCCTACGGTGGGCAGGTAAGGGCGATCGCTCCCCTGCTGACAAAAGCTTTAACTTTGCGGCCAGCATCATGAAATATCGGTATGAATCTCAGCGTTCCGGCTATCTTCCTATCTCAAGTGGGTACCATTTCAATACAGAGTACTGTACCCGCACTGGTAGGTTTCTCGCTACGGC
>JBCCAG010000601.1:0-3125 GCA_039814955.1 Cyanobacteria bacterium P01_A01_bin.135 | reverse complement strand
GCTGTCGTATTCGTCGTTCTCTGAAAACAGCCCAAAGCCCAGTAGAAGGCTGCCAGACTGCTTCGCAACGGTAATACCTGTACGGGTGACGTCCGCGGGTAATCGCGGTTCCGCCACCGAGACTCGATTTTGAACATCAACGGCGGCAATGTCCTGGTTGCGGCTGGCATCAAAGGTGACGGAGATGGAGCTGGTACCGTCGTTGCTGCTGGAAGAAGAGATCGCCCGCACCCCTTGAACGCCGTTAATCTCCCGTTCAATGATGGAGGTGACGCCATCTTCTACGGTGGCGGACGATGCACCGTTGAAGTTGGCTGTGACGTTGACCTGTTTTGGGGCAATGTCGGGAAATTGGGCGAGGGGCAGCGTTGGAATGCTGATGCCACCGATTAGCAAAATAATTAACGCGACAGCGATGCTAAAGACAGGGCGCTTAATGAAAAAATCAGCCATTGCGATCACAAATAAATAACAGGACGGCTCATGGGTTTAAAGCCGCAAAATTCTAGTCGTCGCGGGACTAGTTCGCTTGGGCTGCTGTGCCTCTGGCTTCGCTAAAACTAGCCGCTGTCGTGATTGTGGCGCCATCGGACACATTCAATAGCCCCGACACCACAATGCGCTCACCGGGCTCTAGGCCGTCTTCGATTTGGTACTGATTGCCTTGAATCGGCCCTAGGGTGACCCTGCGCTGCGCTGCGATTAGCGGTTGCTCACCTGCTTCGTTAGCTTCACCAGGCACGGCCACAAACACAAACGTTGCGCCGCCGGTACGGGAAATGGCATCTGTAGGCACTAGCACCCCTGAGCGGGTGGACCAAATAATTCGCGATCGCATCCGCTGCGCATCCTGCAGCTGCCCGCTCGGGTTGCGGAAGGTAGCCTCGGCCTGGACAAGCTGGCTGTTCTCCCTTGTTCTGGGCGCAATGAAGCTCAAGCGGCCCGCTATCGGCGGCTGCCCGTCCATACTCAACAGCTCCACCGGCATCCCGAGCCGCAGCTCGCCGCGTCGCTCTACGGGAATGGCCATCTCCAAGTCAAGCGTGTCGTTCTGAACGATGTTCGTCAGCGCTGTGCTGGGGGTTACGTAGTCGCCTAGCTTCATGGACAGCTCCCCCACCTGACCCGCAATTGGCGCCACGACTAAGGTGTCATCTAGGTCTTCTTGAATCGCGTTTGCGTCGGCTTGCGATCGCGCCACATCGGCTTCCGTTTGATTGAGCAGCGCCTGAGCGGCATCCACTCGCCTAACCGCCGCGTTCAGGTTGGCGCGGGTGGATTCAAGGTCGCGCACTACCCTATCGAGCTGCTGCTGCTCTAGTGCCCCCTCCGAAACCAGCATCCGGGTCCCCTCTATTTCCTTACCCTGCAGGGAGACCTCAGCCTCAGCGCTGATTCTATCGGCCTGGGCCACCTCCAGCTGGGCGATCGCATTGCTTTGCCCGGCCTGGGCCGCCCGCACATCGGCTAGCGCCCCGCGATATTCGGCCTGGGACCGCTCCGGGCTGAGCTGCACAATCGGATCACCGACGGCAACGCGATCGCCAGAGGAGACAAAAATCTGAGTGACTCGGCCTTCTGTCTCAGCCTGCAGGACCGTGCCCTGCTGCGCTTCCAGCTGGCCCACAAATTCGGAGCTCTCTTCGACGGTGCTTTCCTGGATTGTCTGCAGCTCTACTGAGATAGCCTGCGGCTGGGGCGATTCTGGCGAGGAGCGGCCTTTGAGCAGAAACCACAGCAAGCCGCCGGCTGCGATCGCTATAGGCAATAGCCACCACGTAGAGGGGCCTCGATTTGACCGCTGGTGCTGTGCTGAACCTGCGGAATCGTTATTATTTTCAATTCCGGATCGGGTGCCTTCTGGATAGGCACTCGGCGCAGAAGAATTAGACATATTAGTCAAGAATTAGGATGTTTCTCACGGGCACAGGTCAATCCAATCCACCTCAAGCTCAAAGGGCCCGTCGCCCACATCGTTGAGCATTAGACCGATTCGAGAGGCTAGATCTTTTCGGAAGGGCGGGGCCTCAACGGGGTTGCCGAAGACTGACGGCTGGAGCTGATCAAAAGCAACAGAAACGATTTGCCATTCACCCGCTGGGCCAAATTCGATATTTTTCCGGTGCACCGTCGGTGCCGATCGCGCTTCGAGAGCATCCTCCATAATTAGCCTGTAGGCGCGCCCGTCGGGCTTAAGCCGCAGAACAACCCTACTGTAGGGTTCAAGAATACTGGGATCGAGCGGTTTTCGAACCGAAGAGAACCCGCCACCATTGGTGTTGATATAGCCTGAAAACGTCATCACAGCGCCATCAAATTCTGGCCCTCCGAGGGATCGCCCGCCCATGATGTTGTCATTGACAACGCTCCAGCTTTCGTTCTCGTCTGACGCTTCAAAATCGGTGAGGCGATCGCATTGAGGAGGGGTCTCTGGCCTCGATTCGGCGACCGCAGCCGCTTCGACCCTCTCAAAAGACTGAGTGACGCCAGCCAAGGGGGCCTCTTTAGCGCATGATGCCGTGAGACCGATAAGGGCCACGAGTGGGAGCATGCGCTTGAATATTGATGGTCTGTGTAAGTCGTTCATTTACGCCTCAAAGATCTTCTGCGTCTAGAGCGCGGCCAAATCGAGGGAGGGCGGTAGCAGCACCGTATCGATCACATGAATAATGCCGTTGCTCGCCATCACATCCGTCGCCACGACGGTCGCATCGTTCACGGTGACGCCGCTCTCACCGGCAACAATATTCAGCTCTTCCCCCGAGGCTGAGGCCACTGCCCCCGTCTCAACGGCGCTAGCCGGCACCTCGGCGGGAATCACATGGTAGGTCAAAATTTGAGTCAGCGCCGCTTGATTTTCGGGCAGCAGCAGCTTGTTTAGCACGCCTTCGGGCAGGGCGGCAAAGGCCTCGTCAGTGGGGGCGAAGACGGTGTAGGGACCTTCTGCGCTCAGGGTTCCGGCAAGGTCAGCGGCCTGTACGGCAGCAACTAGGGTATCGAAAGATCCGTTGGCGATCGCCACATCGACGATAGTGCCTGATGTGGACTCGGGAGCGGCAGCAACGGGTTCGCTGGAGGTGGGGGCTTCGGCAGGCGGCGCGGAAGCCGTTTCTGGAGCGTCGCCG
>JBCCAG010000534.1:0-3466 GCA_039814955.1 Cyanobacteria bacterium P01_A01_bin.135 | reverse complement strand
GCCTCGAGCTGTTTGAGAAGCTTTTGGATCTCGGCGGCGACCTCGGCCAAGGAGGTAGGTTCGACAGCCTGGTTTATGATATTACCTCCGATTTGATTGCCCTGGACGATCCCGGCAAAACCGCCTGCAAATTGGGGCTGATTGAACACGTAACTATTACCCTCAACCACTGGGGGCCTTGCGGCCAGCGCCTCGGTGATTTTCATCAAGTTGGCACTCTGTTCCTTGTAGGCGACAATCTCACCTTCTTTGGCGTGAAGTTCAGCCCGATAGCGTTGCTCTATCAAGGTCAGCTTGGTTTCGTAAAGTTCTTTGGCGCTGCTCTCAATGACTGGCTTATCTGCCTCTGAAGCCACTTCTAGACGAACCACAAAAGCACCACCTCGCTTCTTTTCGATGGCCTGGATAGTCAGGTCTTGGTCGGCATATTGACTACGGAGGTCTTGAAAAGAGGCAAAAAAGGCTTGCCAGTCGATACCATCTTTGAAGATCAGATCAACGGTATCTAATGCCTGTTGAAACAGGGCTGAGAACTCACCAGGCTTAAAGTTACCTTCACTGGGGCGACGCCCTCGCTGCCTAGCCTTGAGGTACACATGTTCGCAGATTGCACCATCCAATTTTGTGGCACGCTCTTTAGGTTGTGTTTGGGATCGGTCCCTAGACCGCCAGAAATTCCTGAATGATTTCGTTGCTGAGGGATTCGGTTTCCCCGGAGGCGACGATACCTCCCTTTTGCATAGCGTAGTAGTAGTCAGCTTGACGGACGAAGTGCAGGTGCTGTTCCACCAGCAGAACCGAGATGCCCCGGGTCTCAATAATCTGCCGCACCGCAGCTTCAATATCTAAGATGATTGAGGGCTGGATACCCTCTGTCGGTTCATCTAGGACCAGAAGTCGGGGCTGACCCATGAGGGCGCGGGCGATCGCCAGCTGCTGCTGCTGGCCGCCGCTGAGGTCTCCCCCCATGCGCCCCAGCATGGACTTCAGTACCGGAAATAGCTCAAAGATTTCCTCTGGTATCTCTCTGTCTCCTCTTTGTGAGGTGGGCCGTGCTTCGAGGCCCAGCAGTAGGTTGTCCTGGACGCTGACGCGAGGGATGATTTCGCGGCCCTGGGGGACGTAGCCAATGCCGAGGCGGGCACGGCGATCGGGAGAAAGTTTGGTGATGGGGCGATCGTCGTAGATGATTTGGCCTTGGCGGGGGGCAAGGAGGCCCATGATGGTTTTGAGCATGGTGGTTTTGCCGACGCCGTTGCGGCCAATTAGGCAAACCATTTTGCCGGTGGGGACGCTGAGGTCTACGTTGCGGAGGATGTGGCTTTCGCCATAGTAGACGTTGAGGTTGCGGACCTGTAGGAGGGTTTGGGTTTCGGAGGGTGGGGTTGTGGGGGTGGGGTGGGTTTGCATGATTGATTTTTGTAGGGTGTTGTCACCGCAGGTGACGCACCAAATTTTGGGTTATGTGAAAAACCGGTTGCTTGGGGGCTTGGCCCCCAAACCCCCTGGCTGGGGGAGGCATCCCGTCCCCCAGCAGCCCCCTGCATATGGGGGTTTGGCGGGGTGCTGAAGTCTGTTGCTGCGGTTCGCTGTCGAGTGGGCAATTGATGGTGTTAATGGCCGAAATCTGTAGGTTGGGTTAGAGCGCAGCGTAACCCAACAAATTACATATTGGGTCTGAATTGGCACTCAAAGTCAATTCAGACCCATAAACATTAAGACGCACTGCCTACCTCCGGGGCCTCCCCTAGATACACCTCAATCACGCGGGGATCGCTTTGGACTTCGTCCATGGAGCCTTCGAACAGCTGCGAGCCCTGGTGGAGTACCGTCACTTTGCGGGCGATCTGGCGGACGAACTCCATGTCGTGCTCAATCACGATTACCGAATGGCTTTTCGCTAGCGACACCAGTAGCTCGCCGGTTTGGGCGGTCTCTTCATCCGTCATCCCGGCCACCGGTTCGTCTACTAGCAGCAGGTCTGGGGACTGGGCCACCAACATACCGATTTCCAGCCACTGCTTTTCGCCGTGGGAGAGCAGGGCGGCGGGCCGGTCTGCCTTGTTGACGAGGCCAATAGTTTCGAGCAGGCCGCTGATGGTGCGGCGTGCGGCGCTGGCTGGCTTGCCAAACAGGGTGGCAAAAACGCCCTTGTTCGCCAGAGATAGCTCTAGGTTCTCGCGGGGGGTGAGGTTGAGGTAGATGCGAGGAGTTTGGAACTTGCGGCCAATGCCGAGGCGGGCGATCTCGTGCTCTGAGTATTTGGTCAGGTCTTTGCCCTTAAAGCGGACCGTACCCTCGGTGGGCTGAACTTTGCCGGTGATTACATCTAGAAAGGTCGTCTTCCCCGCGCCATTGGGGCCGATGATTACCCGCAGCTCCCCCTCTTCCATGCTGAAGTTGAGGGCATTGAGGGCCTTGAAGCCGTCGAAGCTGACGGTGAGCTGGTCGATTTCCAAGACGGGCGCGCTGCCCTGCGGCTCAGCCTTACTCATGGCGGCTCTCCTCTCCTACAGCGATGGCCTGCTGCTCCTTGGCAATGTCGGGGTCCCCTTCCAAACTGGGGTAGGTCGCCACTGATTTTGGACCCCGGAACATTCGGTTGAACTGGGCCCCGGCCCGGTGGCGCAGCCAGCCGATAAGGCCGTCGGGCAGCACCGTCACCACAATCAGGAACAGTGCTCCCTGAAAGAACAGCCAGAACTCAGGGAACTGCTCGCTCAGCAGGCTCTCGGCAAAGTTGACTAGCAGCGCGCCGACGATCGCCCCCACTAGGGTGGCCCGTCCCCCGACCGCTACCCAAATCACCATCTCGATGGAGCGAGCTACCTCCATCTCTTTTGGGGAGATAATCCCGGACTGGATCATGTAGAGAGCACCGGACACCCCCGCCAGGGCTCCGGCGATCGCAAACACAATCACCTTGAAACTGGTGGGGTTGTAGCCCGAAAAGCGCACCCGGCTCTCGTCGTCACGGATGGCCACCATCAGCCGCCCAAACCGGCCGCTGGTAATCCACCTGCAGAGAACATAGGCCAGTACCAGCGCCGCCACGGTCAAGCCATAGAACAGGGACTGGGCTTCGTCCGAGCCGGCGGACATGCCGAATATTGTGTCGGTGTCGGTTTTGAGGCCGTTGGTGCCGTTGATCAGCTTCTGCTGACTGTTGAAGAAGTTGAAGAACACCACCAGAGCCGCCTGGGTCAGAATCGAAAAGTAGACCCCGCGGATGCGGTTGCGGAACACCAGGTAACCCAGCAGCCCTGCCACGATGGCCGGGATGACGGCGATCGCCACCAGAGTAAAGGGGAACGAGTAGAAGGGCTGCCAGAACCAGGGCAGCTCCTGCACCCCGTACAGGCCGAAGAACTCGGGAAGCTGGCCCTCGGGAAGCTGCAGCTTCACATGCATGGCCAAGGCGTAGCCCCCCAAGGCAAAGAAAATGCCCTGCCCCAGGCTGAGCATG
>JBCCAG010000867.1:0-1905 GCA_039814955.1 Cyanobacteria bacterium P01_A01_bin.135 | reverse complement strand
TAGAACAAGGTTTGTTCAGTGATCTCCCGCTAAACTCGGAGCCAGTGAACTTGCACCGCCCCCTAACAAGCAGGCGCTATGATCATGAGACAAACCAGTTTCTCGCCATTCCTCAATGACGCCTCCATCCTCTTCTAACGCAGAGCGATTTTTCATCGTTGGCATTGGTGCATCCGCTGGCGGCGTTCAGGCGCTAGAGGCCTTTTTTAACAACCTGCCTGATAACCCGGAAGCAGCCTTTGTGGTAGTGCAGCACCTATCACCTAAGCACAAGAGCATGATGACGGATATCCTGCAGCGTAAGACCTCGCTGCCCGTTGAAGAGGTGCAGGACCAGGTACTATTGGAGCCCGCCAAGGTTTATGTGCTGCCGCCGCGCAAGTCCGTCACCCTAGAAGACCGACGGCTGCACCTGGAAGACGCCCCCAATTCCCCGCAGCGGCCCATCGATCTATTTTTTCAGTCGCTGGTAGAAGGCTGGGGCGAGCGGACCATTGCCATTTTGCTGTCGGGGACGGGGAACGACGGTACCCAAGGGCTACAGTCTGTGAGCCGAGCCGGGGGTGTCGCCCTCGTTCAGTCGCCAGAGACGGCCCAGTTTACCAGCATGCCCACCAGCGCCATCCCCTCCGGGCTGGTGGATGAAATTCTCTCTCCTCAAGACCTCGCCCAAACCGTCTACGAGCTGATTCGCTTTTCAGAAAACTTTCCGGAGTCGAAAGTAGACGACGTCAACCAAATTGACACAGATGACCTGCAAGAAATTCTCAATATCCTTGCGGAGCGAGAGGAAATTGACTTCTCCCACTACAAGGTCAGCACCTTAAGCCGCCGAATTCATCACCGCTGCGCCCTCACTAACCAGGCGAGCATCAAGGACTACATCCGGTTCATCGAACAATCGAGGGAAGAGCAGAAGCTGCTGCGGCAGGATATGCTGATTGGCGCCACCTGCTTTTTCCGGGACCCAGGGGCCTGGGAGCTTCTACGCAGTGAGGTGCTGCCCCAATACATCGATGCCCTTGAGCCCAACCAGCAGTTTCGCGTTTGGGTGACCGCCTGCGCCACCGGGGAAGAGGCCTACTCCATGGCGATTCTTGTGGATGAGGTGGTGCAGCAATCCAATAAACCAGTACAAGTCAAGATTTTTGCCACTGATCTCGACACCAATGCCTTAGAGAATGCCGCTCAGGGCATCTACCCGGAGAGTATTGTCAACGATATCTCCCAGGAGCGGCTAGAGCGATACTTTGAGCACCACGAAGACCACTATCAGGTGAAGCGATCGCTGCGGGAGATGCTGATTATTGCCCCCCACGATTTGACGAAAAACGCGGGCTTCTCGCGCATGAACCTGGTGAGCTGCCGCAACGTGCTGATTTATATGCAGCCTCGCCTGCAGCAGCAGGTGCTGCGTCTACTGCACTTTGCGTTAGCGTCCCAGGGCACTCTGTTTTTGGGCACCTCCGAAACCCTGGGCGGCTTGAACGAAGAATTTACGACCCTCAGCTCTAAGTGGAAGGTATTTAAAAAGCAGCGAGATAGCCGGCTGTCGCTGATGCCCATGAGCCAGCCAGCCGTTGCCACGCCGCTCAAGCCATCGGTGCGCAAAAAGTCCCAGCAGCAGCAGCTTGACCGACTGCTCGGGGAGGTGTTTCGGCTCTGCCTAACGGAGCGCTTGGTGACCTGCCTGCTGGTGAATGAAGACAATCAGCTGCTGCGGGTGTTCTTCAACGGAGCCGACCTGCTCAACTACCCCATTGGAGAAGCAAATCTCGATGTAGCAGACATTGTGCCGCCAGCGGTCAAGCTTCCCCTGAGCACAGCGCTCCACCGCACCAAGCGAGATCAACAGACCGTGCTGTATACCGGAATCAAGCTAGAGCGCGGCAGGGAGCAGCTCAG
>JBCCAG010000244.1:0-5670 GCA_039814955.1 Cyanobacteria bacterium P01_A01_bin.135 | reverse complement strand
CGGTGGTGGGCTGCAGAGTAGTGAGCCAGCGTTTCGCTCAGACAGCATGGCTGACGCCTTCTCGGATCTGGATAGCCTGCTGGGTGATACCGATGCCGCAGTGCAGGCCGATCTCCTGGGTGATCTAGAATCCTTGGAGGGGCAGACGGGAGAGGGCGGCGATGAAATTGGTCTGTACGATTTGGGGGTTGCCGGAGGCTTAGAAGCGAGGCAACCTGATGATCCGGAGTACCTTGGGGCGACTGCGGATGCCCTAGAGGGCGACGAAGCCGGTTTAGATCCCTCTATCGTTGGGCCGAATGCCGAGGAGATGGACGATTTTGCTGACTTGGAGAAGCTGCTTGAGCAAGCCGATGAAACCCTCGGTGGGGCTCCGATTCCCTCAACGGCGCTGCGGCTCTCTTCGTCTAGTCGTCGCCCCGTACGCCGCCCCACTTTGGGCAACCAGACTATGCGGGTCTCGGTCAAAAACCTTGACAACCTCAACAACCTGGTTGGGGAGCTGGTGGTCAACCGCAACAGCTTGGAGCAATCCCAGGAGCGGCTGCGGCAGTTTTTGGATAACCTGATGTCCCAGGTCCAGCAGCTCGGTGACCTCGGCCAGCGGATGCGCGACCTCTACGAGCGATCGCTGCTCGAAAGCTCTCTGCGCTCCAGCCGCCCTCAGCAGGCGATGCCCGACATTGAGAGCGACCCGGAGCATGTGACCGGGGCTCGCTTCGACGCCCTAGAGATGGATCGCTTTACCGGTTTCCACAGCCTCTCCCAGGAGATCATCGAGCTGATTGTGCGGGTGAGGGAAGCCGCTTCAGACATCGACTTCATCGTCGATGAGAGCGACCAGGGCACCCGCATGCTGCGGCAAATTACCACTCAGCTTCAAGAGGGCATTAATCACACCCGGATGGTGCCGTTTTCCCAAGCGGCAGACCGTCTTCCCAGAGCCGTCCGCGACATCTCTATCCGGTTTGATAAGCAGGCCGAGCTAGTGGTGGAAGGGCGAGAGACCCTGGTGGACAAAATGATTCTGGAGCAGCTCTACGACCCCATGACCCACTTAGTCAACAATGCCATCACCCACGGCATTGAAACGCCGGACGTACGGGTAGCCCAGGGTAAGTCGCCGGTGGGGCGGATCACGGTGCGGGCTTTCCACCAGGGGAACCAGACGATCATTTCGGTGACCGACGACGGGGCGGGCATTGATGCAGAAGCCGTCAGGCAAAAAGCGCTGGAGCGGGGTTTAATTACCCCTGACGATGCCGACAGCATGTCCAAAATGGATATCTATGACCTGCTGTTTCGCCATGGGTTTAGTACCCGCGACCAGGCGGATGACTTTGCCGGTCGCGGCGTCGGCATGGATGTGGTGCGTACCAGCCTCAGTGAGGTGCGGGGGGCCGTCAATATCGATTCCGCCCTCAGCAGAGGGACGACCTTTACGATTCGCCTGCCCCTGACCCTGAGCATCTCCAAGGCACTGCTGTGCGTCAGCGATCGCGCCCGCATCGCCTTCCCCATGGACGGGGTGGAAGATATGTTCGACATTGGCCAAGAGCGGATTCAGCTCAACGGGGACGAGCAGCCCTGCATCCCCTGGCGAGAGCGGCTGCTGCCGTTTCGGCCCCTCTCCAGTCTGCTGAAGTTCAACCGAACCATTAGCCGCGGCAGCGTCTACGGCGGCAGCCACGACGACGATACGATTTCCATTGTGGTACTGCGCAGCGCGGGCAACTACCTGGCCCTACAAGTGGACCAAGTGCTGGAGGAGCGGGAGATTGTTATCAAGCAGCTGGAACCGCCTGTCCCAAAGCCTGCCGGTATTGCCGGAGCCACGGTGCTGGGCGATGGCCGCGTGATGCCCATTATCGATGTCCTAGAGCTAGTGGATTTGGCCTTGGGGCGCTGGTCAACAGCGATAGGGGATACAGATACCGAGGCCGCACCTCCCGTCGATTCCAGGTCCTTGGAAGAGCGAGAGCCAACGGTGCTGATCGTGGATGACTCCATTACCGTCCGTGAGCTGCTGTCGATGACCTTTGCTAAGGTTGGGTACCGGGTTGAGCAAGCCCGAGATGGCCAGGAGGCTTGGGAAAAGCTCAAGTCTGGCCTGCCCTGTGACCTAGTGTTCTGCGATATCGAGATGCCGCGTATGGATGGTCTGGAGCTGCTGTCGCGGCTGCAGCGAGACCCTGACCTAGGAGATCTGCCCATCGCCATGCTCACCTCTCGTGGAGCTGACCGCCACCGAAAAATGGCCCTAGACCTGGGGGCGAAGGGGTACTTCACTAAGCCCTATCTGGAAGAAGCGCTGCTGGAAGCGGCCCAGCGAATTTTAAGGGGAGAAGTAATGCTGGCCCGCGATTGAGCTGGCTCCAGGATAGCTCCAGGATAGCTTCGGACCATGACGGAACCTGAACAGCAAATGCAGCCCTCGGCGCGCAATCCGGTGCTGCTGGTCCATGGCCTTGATGACACCTCGGTAAAGCTAGCGCGACTAGAGGCTTATCTACAGGCGCGCGGTTGGTCTCCCCATACGATTGATCTATGGCCTAGCGATGGCTCACTGGGAATAGAAGCGTTGGCAGAGCAGGTTCAGTCCCTGGTCAACAGTTACTTTGATCCAGCGCAGTCCCTCGATTTAGTAGGCTACAGCATGGGGGGGATTGTCAGCCGCTATTACCTACAGCGACTGGGAGGCCTGAGCCGCGTACAGCGTCTAGTTACCGTAGCCTCTCCCCATTACGGCACCTATACGGGCTATCTGAGACCCAACCTGGGGGCACAGCAGATGCGCTGGGGCAGTCCGTTTCTGGCTAACCTCAACCGCGATATGGCCCAGCTGCAAAAAATACGCTTCACCTCTATATGGACGCCTCTAGATCTAATGATTGTCCCCGCAGAGAGTAGCTGTCTGCCGGTGGGGCGTCAGGTTCAAGTTCTCGTCCCCCTGCATCACTGGATGGTGGAAGACCCACTGGCCCTAGGGGCGATCGCTGCAGCGCTGGAAGAGCCCCTAGCTACCAGCTACGTCTCTCCCACTAGGCTGTAATTAGTCCCCCCAAAGATTACCTCTGGGTGGCAGTAATACTTGAACTCCATCAGGTTGTGGAAGGGGTCGGCCAGGAAGAAGGTGCGGTGCTCCAGAGGGGTACCCTCAAAGCGGCGTTTAGGACGCACGTGAAAACCGATGCCGCTCGCCTCAATGCGGTTAATAAAGGCGTCGAAGTCGTCCTCGCCCGTAAATACCAGCCCAAAATGGCGGGGGTAGATCCCCCGCTGGGGCTCCCGGGGCTCCGGGTCTAGATGGGCCACCAACTGGTGGCCGTAGAGGTTGAGGATGACCGATTTATCATTGCCGCGCCCAATGTCACATCCGAGGCGATCGCCGTAAAACGCCTTTGCCTGAGCAATATCGGTTACGGGAAAGGCTAAATGGAAAATCACATCAGACATGGGTTAGGCCTCGTTGACGATACGCAGTGAGATTGTAGAGGCGGCACGGTGCCGCCCTACCAACGCCACCCTACCGCGCCACTATGCCAGCACTAAATCAACGTCATCAGCCCCCTCCGTGGTCCCTTGGCCGGACCGCAGCGTCTGGTTGCCAACTTCCACAGCGAAGGGCGTACTCTCCAGGCTGACATTATAATCCGTCTTGCTGGGGGTGTAGCCTACGCTTGCTACCATCTTGCGGCCCTCGTCGGTGTAGACGAAAGCCAGCATTTGGTTTTTGTCCTTCATTTTGTCTCTGGCCCAAATCACCATGTATTGCTGGCCCTGGTACTCAAACACCTTGGGGGGACGAGTCGGCTGGTAGCGTCCTGGGTCGCCGAAGCTAGCGTCGAGGAAGGGCTGAACCGACGCCGGCTCCACTACCGCGTAGGCAATCTCGTCATCTGAAGCGGGCTCTTGATCCCCCTCTGACTCAGGGGCGGGTTCTTCCTTCCCTTTGTTTCGGAGATAGTCGACGGCTAGCTTCGTACCCACCGCGCCTACCGCCGCAATACCCGCCCCGACCAAGACGTTTCGAAGTTTTGTCATGGGATCCTCCCCAAGCTGAATGCCGCTATTCTGCCACGGCCTTAGCAAAAACAAAAGGATTCTTTGAATTTGGCAGCGAAAACGTTTGTTTTTTGATGCAAATTCTAATATAATAAAAGCAACAGGTTAGATGCTGGTACATCTAAGTTAAAGGCGCATCGATTGATGCGTGCTTGGAGGGGGTACCAGCGGAGTTGCTGACCGGGATTGATCGCCGCGCTCGAGCAGATATGTTTGGGTCGGTGTATTTGAGATAGAGCCGAGCAGCTTGATAATTTTCTGCCTGTACTCTGGCTGCGCCTTCAGCATAGGGTCAGTTTTGCTGTTACTTCACTGTAACTGCTTGAGTCTACTATGGGGCCTTCAGGTGTTGATTTCCATTGGGTTTTCCCTCACATGGTCCATAGAGTCCGGCTTGCGGGCTGGTACGGGCCACCTCCGCTTTGCAGCCGGTTAGCCGCCAGGTTGATTGCGGAGTGTCTGAAAGTCAAAATTTGGATTCGTCTCTCGATCTTGCTGCGGCGTCCTGCTGGCAGCGTCGGGTCTATCGAAGCTAGCCTCTGGCAGTGCCTGAAGGGTCGCTGAGATCTTTACAGTCTGCTTCATGGCACTGGCGTCAGCATAGCGGCTGCACTGCCAAGCTGCGCTTCAGAAAAAATCTCTTAGTTGGAAAAAGCCCCATACTTTCTGCCCTAGCGATCGCCCATGTTCTCAAAATCTGCGTTGGTTACGCTCTGCCTCGCTTTTTTCGTTACTTCCCTCACCTTACTCATCGCCCCCAGTCGCGCTGCCGCCGATAGCGCTCCCTCATCCAGCCAGCCAATCACTGTAGTCGCAGAGGCAGCAACCCCAATCCTCTCTCACATGGCGGTGGTGGGTTCTGACCCCATTCAGCGCGCTGCAGCACTGCCAACTTTACACCGGGCGCCCATCGGTTGGGGCCTTTGGAGTAAGGCCTTGGAGCGTACGCGACAGCTCCTCTGGATGCTAACTCGTCAAGACCGGCTGCTGCGCCTTGGGGTCGAACTGGTTTAATGGAGCTGGGCCATTAACGCTGATCTAAATGCAGGTTGACCGCTCTATTCTGATTGAAAGGCTGCGTGTTGGGGGCTGCTTAGCTAGCTTTCCAACTGACACTGTTCCCGCCTTGGCTAGCCGCCCGCAGGATGCGGAGCTCATCTACAAGGCTAAAAGGCGATCGCCCCAAAAGTCGCTGATTTTGATGGCGGCTGACGCTGAGGATATCTGGCCCTTTGTGACGGGCAGTGCGGCAGAGCGGCGAGAGTGGCAGCGGTTGGCCCAAGTCTACTGGCCTGGGATGGTGACCTTCGTGCTGCCGGCGAGGGATGGTGTGCCGCGAGTGATGCATGCCGGGACGCCGGAAACCTTGGGCTTTCGGGTGCCCGATTGTGCGATCGCCCAGGATATTTTGGCGCAGACGGGGCCGCTGGCGACGACGAGCGTTAACCTTTCAGGAACGCCGCCGCTGACCAGTTTGGCTGAGATTAACCGAGCGTTCCCTGAGGTGCTGACGCTGCGGGAGGATAATTTGGCGGACAACGGCGGAAGTTACGCTGGGGGCGGCAAGCCTTCTACGGTAGTGGAGTGGGCCAGTGGGGAATGGCG
>JBCCAG010000481.1:0-3799 GCA_039814955.1 Cyanobacteria bacterium P01_A01_bin.135 | reverse complement strand
GGCGGGGGCTGCAAGGGAAGCTGGGGTCTGGGCATTGCGCGGCGATCGCCCCACCCCCGTCAGGCCTGGCAAGCGGTGCAGTATTTGACGAGCGCCGCGAGCCAGCGGCACTTTGCAGAACAGACGGGCTATATCCCTAGCCGTCAGGCCCTCCTAGAATCCCCGGTGGTGGCGGCGGCAGCGGAGCAGGCGGTGCTGCGACCGGCCATCGCTGAATATGCCCAGGTGTCGTCGATTTTGCAGCGCCACCTGAGTCAGGCGCTTCGGGGGCAGGTGAGCGCGGCGGCGGCGATGCAGGCGGCGGCGGCTGAGACGCGGCGTTTTCTTAACTGAGCCTGTCAGATTTTTTCGCAGCGCTCTCGTGGAGTTCTTGCCAGGTGGCTACTGCCTGGGACTGCTCGCGCCGCCGCTCTAGGTAGCGCTGCCCCCACAGCAGGGCCGTGGTTGTCAGCAGCACAAACAGCCCTAGGTTAAGCAGCAGTAGCCAGCGGGGGGGCGAGGGCGATCGCGCCGCGGCGGGCATGGCTAGGCCATCCGTAAGCTGCTCCAACACAAAGGCGGCGTTGGGGGGGCGCTGCCAGAATAGCGGCGCCATCAGGTAGTCGAGCCAGCCGGTGAGGGCGGCGGGCATGGGGGGCGCTGCCCCGTGCCACAGCAGCGCCCCGGTTTTAGGGTTCACCTTGAGGTCCAGCGGGTGCTGACCCGTGAGCAAAAACACCGCCGTGCGGCCTAAGGCGTACAGGTCCGACTGGGGGACGGTGCGGCCCGCCACCTGCTCCGGGGCAGTGTAGCCGGGGGAAAAAATGCCCATACCGGTGATATCCCGGCCCAGCAGCCGCTCCACAATGGTGTGGGACACCTCCCGCACCGTGCCAAAGTCAATTAGAACAAGCTGTCCGTCAGGGCGCAGCATGATGTTAGAGGGCTTTAGGTCCCGGTGGAAGTAGCGGCGTTGGTGCAGGTAGGTGAGCACCGCCAACAGCTGCTTGAGCCAGGTGAGCATCTGCTGGGGATCTACCGGACCTTGGCGCTCCACCAAACTCTGCAGATTCTCGCCGGGGACCTGCTGCATCACCAGGGCGTGGAGCGGCTTTTTGCGCTGGGGTAGGGTCAGGGTAAAGTAGCCATCCTCGTCGTCGACCCTGGGCAGGCCATCGTGGCGCAGGGCTTTGAGGATTTCGGCCTCCTGCTTGAGGAGCTGCACCGCAGCGGCCTGGGATTTTTTGGAGACTTTTAGCACCTTGAGCTCGCCCGAAGCGCACTGCAGATCCTCCACCTGAAAGATCTCCGCGTTGCCGGGCGCTTCGAGGGGGCGTAGGGGAGCCACCAATCGGTAGCGATCGCGGATGCGTAGGGGAGCGCCGCAGCCGCCGCAGTGCTCGGCCTCGTCAGGGTTCCGGCGCTGCTTACATTTGGGGTTGATGCAGTAGGCCATCGCCGTCAGCGCGCTCCTTCATAAATCTGCCGCCACCACCTCTAGAACCGCTGGCGGCAGACTGAACCGGCCCTCTGAGGTTTCCAGGAGCGATCGCTGCTTCAGGGACTGCAGGGCTGCAATCAGCGCCTGGGGGGAGGTCCTGGGCAGAGCGTCGATTAGGTCGGCCATGGCCATGGGCTGCTGCTGGGCCAACTGCTGCAGAATCTCGATTTCTATCTCCGACAGGCGTTCCAGGGCCGTTTCAATGTAGTCGCTGATGTCGTGGGTGAACAGCGTGGTTTTCAGGAAGGTCTTTACATCCCCATCAAACACCTCGCGGATAGTGGTGGCCACCATCTGCAGCATAAATGGGTTGCCGCGATAGCCCTGGATCAGGTCACGCCACAGGTGGGCTGCTCCGGCGAGGCCTTTTTCCTGCAGCAGCAGCAGGGCGTCGGCGTCATCTAGCCCGGATAAGGTGAGCGATCGCACCGAGGAGCGCTCTCCTTCTAGGCGAGCCACCTCTAGGGGCTTCTCCTGACTGGTTACCAGCACGGTGCTCTGGTGGGGTTCTTGGGCCACCCGCTGCAGCAGCTCACCGTAGGCCTGATAATCCTCCCGGTAAGTGCCCGTCAGCCGCCCGCTCTGCAAAATTGCCTCAACGCCGTCTAGAACAACCAGGTAGCGGTGGCGATGGAGGGCCTGAAGAATTTGGGCCACGGCTCCGCCTGGCTCTCTCTTGTGTGAGGCAATATGTGAGGTGACAGGCAGGGGCTCAAACGCCTTCAGAAGTGCTTCTAGAGGCGGGGCCTGCCGCAGCGATAGCCATACTACAGCCTCAAACTGTTCCTGAATCTGCCGAGCTAGATGGACTGCCAAGGCCGTCTTGCCAACCCCCGCCATTCCCAGCACTGCCACCAGTCGGCAGCGGTCTTGGGTTAGCCACTGGGTGAGCTGATGTAGCTCAGATTGGCGTCCAAAAAAGACGGTGTTGTCGGGGGCCTCGCCCCAGTAATCAGTCGGGGTGCTGCCCTTACTGGGCCGGGAGAGACTGAGGTCTTCCTTATCGCCGAGGTCGTTGAGCACCGAACTGCCCTGCTCTTGCTGGTAGCGGGTCATGAGAAGCTGCTGCAGCTTGGTCAATTTAACCGGCCCGCGACCGCTGATCTGAAACTTTTGGTATACCTCACTCAGCCGCTTGCGCACCGCGTCCCCGCTAATACCTAGCTCGTCAGCCATCGCCGCCGTAGACTTCCCCGTCATCGCTAAGTTCAAGGCCTCTTGCTCACTGGGGGAAAGGTAGTGCTCATGGGCGATCGCGTTTAAGAAGCTTTTGGGAATCACGGCTCTCCCTCACATGGATATTGCACCCATAGTAGCTCATTCTAAAGTTATTTATGTGAGTTGACAATCTCACATAAATTAGCTATAACAGATTTGTCTCATATAGCTCATATGAGCAGTGTGAGACAGACGTAACTTACGCAACATCCATGAAACCCTTTCTCTATTGGTTCCTTGGGGAGCGCGCTGGCAGAGTCACTGTCGGGCTGTGGGCTTGGCTAGTGGGCCAGCCTATTGAAGCCGGGGACAGGCGCGCCGTGGCGATCGCCCAGCAGTCGGTGGACGATGTGGCCGGGGCCGTTGAAGCCATGACCAAAGCCGTGTCTCAGCAGTATGCGGCCCTACAGCAGGCCGATGCCCTGTTTGAAACCATGCAGGCTCAGCAGCGAGATCTCGAGCATCAGGCCGAGCGGCTGGTGCAAAGCGATGACGAATCTACGGCCTTGGCAGTGCTGGCAGAGCTGGAAGTGATTGAAGCGGCGCTGCCCCAGATTGAAGCCCAAGTGGAAGCCGCCCGCCGCAATTTCACTTCGGGCAAAGCGCAGTTGAGTGAGAAGCAGCGCCAGCTCAAGCAGATGAAGCTACAGCAAAAGGTAGACGCTTCCCTGCAGCGGGTGACCGCTGCTCTAGAGCAGGCTAGCGCCCTTAGCGGCCTCAGCTCGGATAGCGCCGTCAACACCTTTACCACGGCCCATGATGCAGTCAACCGCCGCGCCGTAGCCGCTTCTGCTCAGAGCGAGATGCAGTCCCTGGGCCAAGAAGCCCAGCGCAAGACGGCGCAGCTCAAAGCTGCTGACCGGCTCAAAGCCCTGAAGGCCAAGATGGCTGAGCCTTCTTCTGAGACGTCATCCACGAGCCCAGGTGCACCCCGGCGATCGCCCCTTTAAGCGGTCTCTAAAATTCTGTCTCCAATCTCACGCATCGCCCCGTGTCCTTCACCCGTTCTCTCGTTCTTTGCGGCGGGCTTGCCCTGATGGCTGCCGTTCGGTTCTACCCTCTATCCCCGTCGCCTCAGCCTACGTTCAGGCAAGTCAGTCC
>JBCCAG010000746.1:0-2390 GCA_039814955.1 Cyanobacteria bacterium P01_A01_bin.135 | reverse complement strand
GAGATTAGATGCTATACCAAAGCAAGAGGGGCACAGAATGGTTTTGGTTTGCGCTGCAGCTGATTAATATCACTTGCTACAGTTAGACCAGTGAGCTTTGTGCTACTCCTGTTGGCAACTGTCGATAACCAAATTCCTACGTTTAGGAGACGACTTATGAGCGAAGATATCAAGAAAGCCCAAGATGCCGAACTCTCTGATGAGCAACTCGAAGGCGTTTCTGGTGGCCTAAGCGGTCGCCATGCTGAAGAGTTCAAAGAAGGCCTGGGCAACAAGCTATCCGGCCGCCACGAAGAAGAGTTCAAGGAAGGCCTGGGCAACAAGCTATCCGGCCGCCACGAAGAAGAGTTCAAGGAAGGCCTGGGTAACAAGTAGGGGGCAAGTCATCTGCTTAAGGTGATTTTTACTACTTGATCTCATGGCGCTTCTGTCAACAATCGACGCTTCAAACGCTGATCACTGATCCTTAGCTGTTTGATGTCGTAATTGTCAATTAGTGGTCTGGATTTCCCCTACGGAGATCTGGACCATTTTTGTCCGTGTGCTGATCACGATTTCACCATGACCCTCACCCCCGTTTCCTCTTCAGGCGTTTCCTCCCCAGAGCTACACCAGCGCGAAATATCTGGCCATGAGCCGCTGCTGCTGACTGAGACGAACGCCGCCTGGATTGTCGTTTCAGGCCGTGTCTCTATTTTTGCTGTGGAGGTACGGCAGGGAGCGCCCTTTGGCCCGAGGCATTATCTATTTTCTGTCGGCCCGGAAGAAGCCCTTTTTGGCCACGATGGCGATGGCCAAGACAGCCACTTGGCGCTGCTAGCGGTGCCAACAGAGCCAACCGTCGTGCGTCGGGTGATCTTACCGACAACGCTGCCCGATAGCCAACACGACGGCAGCTCAGATGAGTCAGCCCCCATCTCCTTTGCCGCCTTGAAAGCGCTGGTGGACCCCTGGATTTTGAAGCTGAGCCAGCTCGATAGCTTGCCCGAAGCGGAAGACAGCCCTGGACCTGACCAGAACTACCTCTCCCTATCTGACGGGGCTCCGCTGAGCCCTAGTTCAGGGGTGCTATGGGTCAAGGTGCAGAGCGGACGGGTGGACTGGCTAGGGCGATCGCCTTTCCAGGTGGTTTCTGAAACCGGCTGCTTTCCCGTGGGGCAGGGCACCTGGGTGACGGCGCGGGAGGGGGTAGACCTGTTTGCCCGTCCCACGGCCCAAGTGCGCCATCCCATTATCTTGGTCAAAGGGATAGCCCAGCTGCACCGCTACACCTTTGACCACCTGCAGCAGACCATAGCCCGCAAGCACCTGCGGCAGCGCCGTCAGTTTCAGCAGCGCCAGTCTAGCGACGTCAAGGCGACAGAGGCCACCCTGCGCAACCTATCCGGCGTACTCTCCGCGGAAGACGACCGCTGGCTGCGGGCCGATTCCCCACTGCTGGTGGCGGCGGGGGCGGTGGGACGGGCCATGGGGGTCAAAATCGAGCCGCCCTCCACCGGAGAGGATTTGTCCAAGCTTAAAGAGCCTCTAGAGGCGATCGCCCGTGCCTCACGGTTGCGGCTACGACAGGTGCTGCTGCGGGGCAGATGGTGGCAGCGGGACGGTGGACCGGTGTTGGCCTACCGCGAAGATGGGCATCGGCCCGTCGCCCTGCTGCCCACCGGGAAGGGACGCACCCGCTACGAGCTGCTGGACCCAGAGGCTCCCGATGAAGAGACGGCAGAACTAGCCCACAGCGTCAACCGGCAGCCCCTTACCCCTGAACTTGCCCAGGCGCTGGAGCCGGTAGCCCACGTGTTTTACCGCCCCCTACCAGACAGCGACCTCAACGCCTGGTCCCTGGTGAAATTTGCGGTTGAGAGCCGCTTCAGCGACGTGGTGGCAGTGGTGGTGGCCGGGGCCGTTGCCACCTTAATTGGCATGCTGGTTCCCCAGGCCACCGCCCTACTAATCGACGATGCCATCCCCTACGGAAACCGAGCCCTGATTGGCCAAATTGGCATTGGCCTGGTGGCCGCTGCCTTTGGGGTAGCAAGCTTTAACTTTGCTCGGGCGATCGCCTCCATGCGCCTAGAAACCGTCTCCGATGCTTCCCTACAGGCGGGGGTGTGGGACCGGCTGCTGCGGCTGCGGGCCACTTTCTTCCGCGACTACTCCACCGGGGACCTGAGCGGCCGAGTGTCGACGGTGGGGGCAATTCGCCGCCAGCTCAGCGATACCGCCCTGCAGTCGATCTTCTCCGGGGCCTTTGCCCTGATGAATCTGGGGCTGCTGCTCTACTACAGTCCTCGTCTGGCGCTCCTAGCCCTGACGGTGGCCGTCGTGGTGATGGCTTTCACCGTTGTTACCGGCGTCATCCTCATTCGCAAGCATCGCCCGATGCTGGAGCT
>JBCCAG010000066.1:0-10677 GCA_039814955.1 Cyanobacteria bacterium P01_A01_bin.135 | reverse complement strand
ATCATCAGGCGATCGCGGTTGCGGTGAAACAGCACCTCCCCCGACAGGGTCTCGGCCACAATACCCCAGCGGGCCGTTCGAAACGTGGGCTGGTCAATAATCCGCTGAATTCGGCTGTGCAGCGTCTGGGGGCAGTAAGCGGAGGAGAGCTGGCTTAAAGGTCGCTGCAGCGGGGTGAGGCTGCCAACCTGGGGCACCGCCTCGGGCGTCCCTACCGCCGCCGGGGCGATCGCCCCTTGCGACAGAAGCGACAGACTAAAGCACAGACTGAGTGGGGCAAGCCGCTTGAACCAGGACCGGGCGCGTTTGAGGGGCCATACGGGGATCAGCATTCAACAGGAACGTCAGCAAAACAGCGGCTACATTGTACATCTGTCTCAGTCCCGCTCTCCATGACGGCAGCCATGGAAAGCGTATTCTCAGAACTGGTGCCGTTGTTACAAAACTACAGAATCTGCAGAAAGGGGGGTCTTTTCTCGGAGGATGTAGGAGTAATTTGGGCATATGGTCTGCAGCGATTGCGCAACAGCGCACTGGCTAGGGCATAGGCGTACCTCATAGGCTGAATTGATTAGCGCGTACCGTCTGCTTTGCACGGGTGGGGTATTCTCTGCGCCAGGGCTGGTAAAGGTGCTGCCCTGAAGTCAGCAGGAGGTTCCGTGCCCACCATCGATTACTCTCTTCTCCCCGAGCTTCACTGGGTTACTCCAGAGGTCCACCTTCACCTCACCGCTGACCCGGTGGGTCTATTTCCTTCTTGGCTAGCGGGCATTGCCATCTTTTTAGCCGTGGTCACGGTGCCTTACCAAGCGATTACCGGGGCCTTTGGCTACCTGCAGGAGCAGTTTACTGACAGCGGGGCGGTCACCGAAGTAACCGGCAATGCAGAGGGGGCACCACCAGACATCGCGGCATCCAACCAAACAGAACTCTCCCCCGCAGCGCTGCAGGAAGGCAGCACTGTGGCCCTAGAAGCGCTGTTTGAAGGGGGGGCAAATTCGGTGGTGGCACGTACCGTTGGCCATGCGGAGGGTACCCGGACCGCCGTGGGAGAAAAGACCCAAGCCTACTACGGCCATGTGGACCCGGGGAATGGGGCCTGGAATTTGGGTAGCTTTTCCTACCAGCACGGCGCGGACTCCCCAGAGGAGGCAGACGTCAAGCAGCTGCGGCGGCTCCGGGAGCAGGCAGTGGAGATCCGGCGACAGGCCGTCAACCGCAACATTGTTCTGGGCCTGGAGGCGGAGCTAAACGGAATTGACTTGGCAAATCAGGCCCCTGAGGCAGCCCTAGACCAGGGGGGCTACATTGACCGCTTGGCAGAAGCTTACAGCCGCGGGCTGGAGGGTGCCGATGCGATTTTGTGGGCCCGTACCTGGTCTTACCTAGACCCAAAGACGGAGCAGTGGAACGCGCCGGGGTTGGGCAATACCCTCTGGTCTATTCGCGATGATCAAGAACGCCGCCGCCAAGCGATCGCCCAAGCCCTCAATTTTGTGCCTGTTGAAGCGACCCTGGCGATGGATACTGCACCGGTTGGGACAGCGCTTCAAGAGCCGGGCAGCGGCAGCGATATCCTGACATGAGGCGCTGGCGCTCATAGAAATAGAGCTCTATGCAGTAAGCCTTTGGTCTGCATAGAGCTCTAGGTTGTACTTGAGGGAGAGTTCAGAGGTATTGAAACGCTTACACTGAGAGCCACAAAGCTCTAGCAGTCGTAGATGCGAGCCTCGAAAGCATCCGGGTTCTCTTCGCAGTAGCGGATGAAGGCTACTCTCGGTGTAGCCGTGTTGCGAATTTTGGCGCTCCGCAGTTCTTCAACCGTCTCCCAGGCGATCGCGGTTTCTGGGTTATCGATGCCGAACATGGTCGTTAGCCGGCGGGCGTGCTCAAGGGCAGCTTCAAAGGTTGCCTCAAGGTTTGGCTTGTGGCTGCCAGCTTGGGAGGTCAGCGGGTTGGCGGAAGGGGCTGTGGGAGCAGTAGCGATGTAAACCATGATGTTTATGTGGTGTGTTGTTTAACTTGTTCACACTCTATCTATAATTTCTGCGAATAGCAATAGCAGTAATATATAGGTTTTTATTATCATTCATAAGCTTTCTTTAACTCACGCAGGGCGATCGCATCTCGATAGATCGGGAGTCACAGTTGCATTAGATGCGTCGACTTTGAGAGTTGAGGCGCTACATTGGCGTTGTGAGCGGGCAACATTTGAGGGAAGACCAATTTGCCGGAGCGGTGTCCCTGAGAAATTAAGGCCCTTGTAGCTAGGAGGTAACTATGACAGCAGCGATCGCGGCCCCGAGTCGTCAGGTTGTGCTGCGGGGCGTGAGTTGGGGGACGTATCAGGCCCTGGTGCGGGACCTAGAGTCTGAGCCGGGGAAGCGCCTGACCTATGACCAGGAGATTTTAGAAATTATGGTACCGCTGCCGTCTCACGAGGGCTATAAGAAGCTGCTGGGCCGCATGGTGGAGGTGACGACGGAGGAGACGGAGACGGAGATCCGCAGCTTGGGTTCTACTACCTGGAGCCGGGAGGATTTACGCAAGGGGCTGGAGGCGGATGAGTGCTATTACATCCAGAATGAGCGGGCGGTACGGGGGCAAGATGCGATCGACTTGGGCGTGGATCCGCCGCCGGATTTGGCGATTGAGGTGGATATTACTAGCAGCTCAATGGAGCGGATGGGGATTTACCGGGCACTGGGGGTGCCGGAGGTGTGGCGGTTTGATGGTGAGGTTTTGAGGATTTACCGGCTGGTGGCGGGGGATTATCGGGAGCAGGATGCCTCGGAGGCGCTGCCGCTGCTGGAGAAGGGGGAGATTTTACGGTTTTTGCAGATGAGCGGGACGATGGGGGAGACGAGTTGGGTGAGGGCGTTTCGGCGGTGGGTGAGGGAGAAGATGTTGGGTAGTTAAATTCTTTCGTCCAATACTTTATGATGAAGAGCGTGGGTTGGGTTGAACAAAGTTAAACTCAACGGGTTTTATGGTCTACAGCCATATGAATTTCAGCTGGAGTTGATCGAGCGATAGTCTTTTATGGTGTTGGGTTTTCTACGTTAAATAACCTACAGACTATGGGCTACTTTCTAAGGACTTAAGCAAGATGAATCAACAAAAGATGAGCTGGAGTAAGCTTTTAACGCCCAAAAGGCTTGGAAAAAGTGGCGAAGAAGATTTGAGTCTTGATCGTACTCCATTTCAAAGAGACTACGATCGTATTGTTTTTTCCTCCGCTTTTCGCCGCCTCAAGGATAAGACGCAAGTTTTCTCTTTGCCTAAAAGTGACTACATTCGTACTCGCCTCATACACAGTCACGAGGTATCTTGCGTGGGCCGTTCTTTAGGAAGAATAGTCGGAGAAAAAGTAGTAGAAAAGCACTTGAGTGATGGCGAAACCAAGTTTACTTCTGCTGATTTTGGCGATATCGTATCCTCTGCATGTCTTGCACACGATATTGGCAACCCACCATTTGGCCATACGGGAGAAGAGGCAATTAGTGCGGCCTTTAAGACTTGGCAGCAGAATGAGAGAGAAAGCTACCTAAGTTGTAGTCAAACACAAGAGCTTGAAAATTACGAAGGCAATGCACTAGGATTTCGAATCCTTGCAAAACTTGAAATGGTTCATAGGAAAGGCGGCATGCAGCTCACATGCCCTACTTTAGCTGCTTTTGCTAAATATCCCAAAACAGCTTACATAGATAAGGATACACTTGGAGACTACACAGGAAAAAGCATTAAGAAATATAGCTTCTTCCAATCAGAAGCGACTCTATTTGAAGAGGTGGCTATAGCAGTAGGGTTAATACGTCGCTCGCCTGAAGCTTATTGGTGGTCAAGACATCCACTTGCTTTCCTGGTTGAAGCAGCGGATGATATCTGCTACTCAATAATTGATGTAGAAGATGGATATAGAATGAAGTATATTTCGTTTGAAAAAGCTAGGAGCCTACTAGAACCAATAGTAGGAGAAAGAGCTGAATTTGAAGCAGGGCAAAGTCAAGAAGAATATATCAAGCAACTACGCGCGCTTGCAATCAATAATTTGACCAGAGAAGCGGCTAAAATCTTTTTGGATAATGAGGAAGGCATTCTCTCAGGCAACTTTGATGAAGATTTGCTGAGCAAAAGCGAAAAATATTCACTCAATGAAATATCAGCCACGACCCGTTCTAAAGTTTTCGAAAATCCTGATGTTGTTGGAATTCAGGTTGCTGGGTACGAAGTCTTGGAAAAACTATTCTCTGAATTTGCCAATGCTGTACTGGTTGAAACTAAAAAAGGCAAATTGATTCGTCATATGATTCCAAGAGAATATCAGCCGAACAATGACGACGAAGCGTACGAAAAAATACTCAAAGTGGCTGACTATATTGCTGGAATGACTGATTCTTATGCTACCGCTCTTTTTCAGCATCTTAGCGGCATATCCATACAGCAGCAAAAAATATGAATTAGGTCGCTTAAAATCTAACAAAGGCTTTGCTACTCTACTCAAATTCACTGTGGCTTTGCCTCAGTTTTCAAACTCCAAAAAGTTGTAATCTTAAAGTGAATTGTATGACGACACCTAACTTGCTTGAAAGAATTACAATTAGTCCCAAGCAATGCGGAGGACGCCCCTGCATTCGCGGAATGAGAATTCGAGTCTCCGATGTTCTAGACCTATTTGCAGCCGGACTGAGCGCCGACGAAATACTAGAGGATTTACCAGACCTAGAAGCCGATGACCTGAGGGCGTCCCTAGCTTATGCAGCACGCAAACTTAATCATCCCGTGCTGGTCGCATGACAGCCATTTGGATTGATGCTCATCTCTCACCCGCGATCGCAACCTGGATAACAAGCAACTTCAAAATAGCGGCGATTGCGCTACGCGATCTGGGCTTACGCGATGCCGAGGACCCCGAAATCTTTGAAGCTGCAAAAGCCCAAAGCGTTATTGTCATGACAAAAGACAGGGATTTCATTGACCTAGTCGAGCGGCTTGGACCGCCGCCACAGATCATTTGGTTGACCTGCGGCAATACATCAAACGCTCGGCTACAGGAGATTCTTGGCTCTGTTTTGCCAGCAGCCCTAGAATTACTGCGCTCCGGTGAACCACTGGTGGAAATTAGCGGAGGATAATCCAACTCCAAGCACACCGCAGGCGATCGCATCACCACTCCCACCATCCAGGTAGGCCTCTCCGCCATCAGCAGTGCCACCTCCATCACCGCCACCTCCATCGCCACAAATCAGCTTCAGCGCGGCAGAATAGACAGGAGCATGAGGATACCCCAAGATGTCTCGAATTGCTGTCGCCCTTTTAGCCATCGGCGCAATCAGCCTCTCCGGAGGCTGCGGTTTCTCTCAAGCTCAGCCCGAGGCCCCACCCGCCGAAGCAGCAGATGTAGACTCCGCATCAACAGTCGTAGCCCTGGGCCGCCTAGTGCCCAAAGGTGAAGTGATCAAAGTCTCGGTCTCCAACGCTGAAGACAGCCGCGTCAACCAGCTTCTAGTCGAAGAAGGGGACCGGGTAGCGGAAGGGGAGGTGATCGCCGTGCTGCAGGGGGCAGACGGGCGGCAGCGCGACTTAGAAGAAGCCCTAAAATCGGTGGAGTACTACCAGGCTAGGCTGGCGCAGGTCCGCTCCGGCGATGCCAAAGACGCCGAGATCGCGGCCCAAGAGGCCAACATTGCCCGCCTGCAGGCTCAGCTGCGCAACGAAGTTCCGGACCGGGAAGCGGCGATCGCCAGCGCCGAGGCCGAGCTCAGGCAGGCCGAGCTCTCCTACCAGCGCAGCGCCACCCTAGCTGCAGAGGGAGCGGTAAGCTCTGAAGCCCTCGACCAGGCCCAGGAAGCGCGAACCATGGCCCGCGCTAGCCTAGAGCAGCGCCGCGCCCAGCTCAGCGCCACCCAGCAGACCCTAGCCGAGCAGATCGCCCAAGAGCAGGAAAATTTAGCCCGGTTACGGGAGGTGCGCCCAGTAGACCTCCGGGTGGCGGAAGTGGAGCTAGAGCGGGCCGAGGTGGCGGTGGAGCAGCGGCGGGCAGACCTGGAGGATACCCAAGTGAAAGCGCCCATCGCCGGCCAGGTGCTGCGCATCAACACCCGCATCGGCGAGCAGGTGAACACCCAGCAGGGCATCGTTGAGCTGGGGCGCACCGACGAAATGTATGCGATCGCCGAGGTCTACGAAACGGAGATTACCCAGGTGCAGCCCGGCCAGACTGCCGCCATTGCCAGCGAATACGGCGGCTTTGAGGGAGAGGTTCAGGGCACTGTGGAGCACATTGGCCTGCAGGTGGGGGCCCGCAGCATTTCTGACGGCTCCAGCAACCCCACCACCGATGAAACCACCCGGGTTGTGGAGGTGAAAGTGCGAATCGACCCACAGGATAGCCCCAGGGTTGCCGGGCTGACCAATATGCAGGTCCGGGTGGTGATCGACACCGCCCCCAATTCATGAGGCCGCCCCAGTGAAGACATTCAAAAATCTGCGCACCCTCTGGCAAGCCCACAAACCCCTCGGCTGGGCACAGCTCTACCACCAAAAGACGCGGCTGCTGGTGGCCATTACCGGGGTTGCCTTTTCTAACATCTTGATTTTCACCCAGCTAGGGCTGCGGGCCCTCCTGTTTGACGGCATTACCCTGGTGCCCGAGCGGCTTAGAGGCGACCTATTCCTGGTGTCCGCCTACGCCCCCACCATCGATTGGGGCTCATTTTCTAGGGTGTACCTCTACCAGGCCGATGCAGTGGACGGCGTCGCCAGCGCCAGCCCGCTCTACATCAGCTCAGAGAACTGGGTCAACCCCCTCGACTTAGAAGCCAGCGCGGCGGAACCGTCCGGCCAGCTTCAGCTCTTCCCCAACACCGTCAAAATCATCGCCTTCAACCCGGTGCAGCCGGTGCTCGATCTACCCGAGGTCAACCAGCAGCTCGATCGCCTCCACGTCCCCGGCAGCGTGCTCTACGATCGCCTGGCGCAAGATAAGCTGGGCCCGGTCCCCGAGCTGTTTGCTGAGCAGGGGGTGGTCACCAGCTTAATGAACAACCGCCGCGTCTATGTCGTAGGGCTGTTCAGCATTGGCAGCACCGTATTTGACAACGGCCATGTGGTGATGAGCGACTGGAACTACGCCCGCCGCCGCCAGGGCTCAGCCGTCCTTAACCAGGTCAGCGTCGGGGTATTGACCCTGGGTCCTGGCGCTGACCTAGAGCAGGTGAGGGCCCAACTGCGCGATCGCCTGCCGGGGGATGTGCGGATTCTGACCAAGGCGGAAATGATGCAGGCCGAGCAGGACTTTCGCGCCTCTTTCCCCAACGGCAAAATCCTTAACTTCGGGGCGATGATGGGGTTTGTGGTGGGCATCATCGTGGTGTACCAAGTGCTCTACACCGACGTCAGCGACCACCTGCCCGAATACGCCACCCTCAAAGCCATGGGCTACCCGGACCGCGCCCTGCTGATGGTGGTCCTGCAGGAAGCCCTGATTCTGGCGGTAGTGGGCTTTGTTCCCGGTTTGGTTGCCTCCCAGGGGGTGTACTTGCTGCTGGTGCAGCTCACTCGCATTCCCCTGACCATGAAGGCCGGCGTTGTCCTGCAGGTGTTCCTCTTGACCCTGGTGATGTGCGCCGTCTCGGGGGCGATCGCGGTCAATAAGCTCCGCGCGGCGGACCCAGCGGACGTATTCAAGAACTGATTATTCCAGACCTGGTGCCCCATGACGGCCATATCCCCCGCAGATTCACCTACTGTCTCCATCACCAGCCTCTGCCACACCTACGGCAAAGGCTCGCTGCAAAAGCAGGTGATCTTTGACGTCAACCTCAGCCTCCACCCCGGCGAAGTCGTCATTTTAGAAGGCCCCTCCGGCAGCGGTAAAACCACCCTACTCACCCTAATCGGGGCCCTCCGCTCCGTTCAGCAGGGCAGCGTCAGCATCTTGGGCCGCGAGCTCAACGGGGCGACCAAGCGGCAGTTAATCGGCATCCGCAACCAAATCGGCTTCATTTTCCAGTCCCACAACCTGTTAGACTGCCTGATGGCTTGGGAAAACGTTAGCACCGCCCTCAAGCTACACACCCACATCCCCAGAAAAGAGTACCGCCACCGGGCCGTGCAGATTTTGGCGGCGGTGGGTCTGGGCGAGCATGTGGATTACTACCCCAAAAACCTCTCCGGCGGCCAGAAGCAGCGGGTGGCGATCGCGAGAGCCCTAGTCAGTGAGCCCAGGCTGGTGCTGGCGGATGAGCCTACCTCAGCGCTGGACAGCAAGACAGGGCGAACCGTCGTCGATACAATGCAGCGCCTGGCGAGGGAGGAGGGCTGCGCGGTGCTGCTGGTGACCCACGACAACCGGATTTTAGACATTGCCGACCGCATCATCCACATGGAAGATGGGCGAATTGTGGCCGCTTGAGCCCTGTATTCTCTAGATAACAAACCACCATGAAAGCCATCCTCTACGACGCTTTCCGCGCCCCGCCCCAACTCACCACCGTCCCCGACCCCACCCCACTCCCCCACGCCGTCATTATCCAGGTCCAGGCCACCGGCATCTGCCGCAGCGACTGGCACGGCTGGGTCGGCCATGACCCCACCATCACCCTGCCCCATGTGCCCGGCCACGAGCTGGCTGGCACCATCGTCGCCATCGGCCACAACGTCCAAAAGCATCAAGTGGGCGATCGCGTCACCGTTCCCTTCGTCGGCGGCTGTGGCACCTGCCCCCAGTGCAACGCCGGTCATCAGCAGGTTTGCCTCAACCAGTTTCAGCCCGGCTTCACCCACTGGGGCTCCTTCGCCCAATACGTGGCCATCCATCAGGCCGACGTCAACTTGGTCCCCCTGCCTGAGAGCATCGACTTTGCCACCGCCGCCAGCCTCGGCTGCCGCTTCGCCACCTCATTTCGCGCTGTGGTGGACCAAGGCCGCACCGTGCCGGGCCAGTGGGTCGCCGTCCACGGCTGCGGCGGTGTGGGTCTCTCCGCCATTATGATTGCCAATGCCATCGGCGCTAACGTCATTGCCATCGATATCGCCGACGACAAACTGGCTTTAGCCAAGGAATTGGGAGCCGTCGCCACCTTCAACGCCAACGCCGTGGCCGACGTGCCAGAAGCCGTGATTGAGCTCACCCAGGGCGGAGCCCATGTCTCCCTAGATGCCCTGGGCCACCCCACTACCTGCTACAACTCCATCGCCAACCTGCGCCAGCGTGGTAAACATATTCAGGTAGGGCTGATGTTGGCGGACCACAGCGCTCCGCCCATTCCCATGGACAGGGTAATCGCCTACGAGCTAGAGATCTTGGGGAGCCACGGTATGCAGGCCCACCGCTACGACGACATGCTGGCCATGATTGAGGCGGGCAAACTGCAGCCGCAAAAGTTAATTGGCAAAACCATTACCCTAGAGGAATCCATCGCGGCGCTGGTGAACATGGATACGTTCCAGGCGCTGGGCGTCACAGTCGTCACCGAGTTTTAGCGCCAACTGGTAGGGACATGGCAATGCCATGTCCGCACAAATCGTACGCCCCAAATCATCACCGCTATTGGTTTTAGAGTGATCATGACCACCCGCCCCGACGCGACGCAAATCCCCGTCATCGACTTCGCCCCTTTCCCCCAGGGCGATCGCCATCAGGTGGCCCAAGAAATCTATCACGCCTGCCACGACGTCGGCTTTTTATATCTGCGCAACGCCGGGCTGTCCCCCCACATCATTCAGCAGGCCTTCACCACCAGCCAGCAGCTCTTCAGCCTACCCCTCGCCGCCAAGCAGCAGGTCGCCTGGACCCATACCGGCAGCAATCGCGGCTATATCGGCCTTGATAAAGAGAGCCTCAATCCAAGCCAGCCCCGCGACTTAAAAGAAGCCTTTAACCTGGGCAAAGAGCGATCGCCCGCCGAACTCGCGGCCCAGCCCAACGACCCCTCGGTGCAGCCCAACCGCTGGCCCGAGGCCTTGCCCAGCTTTCGCCCCACCATGATGGACATTTACGACCACTTTGCCGCCACCGTCTACGATATTCTGCGTGCCTTTGCCCTGGCGCTAGATCTACCTGAGGATTACTTCTGCGATCGCCACCAGTCCCCCTGGTTCACCCTGCGGCTGCTCCACTACCCGCCCCTGCAGCAGACCGCGCAGCCCGGCCAGCTCCGCGCCGGGGCCCATTCCGACTACGGCACCCTGACGCTGCTGGTGCAGGATGACGTAGGTGGGCTAGAAGTGCAGCGAACTGGCGGCGAGTGGATAGCGGCTCCGGCCATCCCGGACACGGTAATCATCAACACCGGCGACCTGATGGAGCGCTGGAGCAATGGGGTGTTTCGCTCTACCCGGCACCGCGTTGCCCTACCCAAGGGGGCAAAGGCCCAGGGCGATCGCTATTCTATGGCGTTTTTCTGTGAGCCTGACCCCACGGTGGAAATTCGCTGCCTGCCCACCTGCACCCGTCACCAGCCGCCCCAGTATCCTCCCATCACCACCCAGGATTACCTGATGCAGCGCCTGCAGGCGACCTACTAAATCTGCACAGCCAAACTATCCCTGCTGCCCATCCTCAATCGGCCCCTCGGGAAATGACCCCTCCGAAATTCGCGCCTGAGTCATGGCATTGAGGGTGATGGGCTTGTTGTTTCTAAACGACAGGGTGTAGATTTCGGTGGGCATGCT
>JBCCAG010000801.1:0-2197 GCA_039814955.1 Cyanobacteria bacterium P01_A01_bin.135 | reverse complement strand
GCCGGCTCGCTTGCCGGTAAGATAGAGGCGGACCGTCGGGGTAGTAGACCAGAAGTTTGACGATGTGCTGCAACGCTGTTGCATGAAAACTGCATGAGTAAGGAGATAGGCCATGCCAACCTATACGGTCCAGGCAAGAGATTCTGGGGGGAAGTTTCGGCGCTTAAAGGTGTCAGCCACCTCTGCGGCTGAGGCCCGCGGCATCCTGCGGGAGCAGAACCTGTTTGTCCGCGACATCAAGGAGGCGCGTCAGTTTGACCCCAGCAAGATTGAGTTGAGGGCTATTTCGCGGGCCTTGACTAACGTCAGCATCAAAGACAAGGCTGTCTTCTCCCGGCAGTTTGCGGTACTGATTAACGCTGGGGTTGCGGTGGTTCGCGGTCTTGGCATTCTGGCGGAGCAAACCACAAATCCCAAGTTCAAGAAAGCGCTGCAGAGCGTCAACGCCGACGTACAGCAGGGTACGACCTTGGCGGACTCTATGGGGAAGCACCCCAAGTGCTTTGACAACCTGTACGTGAGCATGGTGCAGGCAGGGGAGGTTGGCGGCGTACTGGACGAGGTGATGAACCGGCTGTCCAAGCTGCTGGAGGACATGGCGCGGCTCAACAACCAGATTAAGTCCGCCATGACGTATCCCATCGCGGTGGCCGTCATTGCCATCGGTGTTTTTCTAGGGATGACCGTTTTCCTGCTGCCCACCTTTGCCAGTATTTTTGACGAGCTGGACGCTGAGCTACCGGCCTTCACGCAGTTCATGCTCAGTCTGAGCAGCTTTCTACGGAACCCGGTGTACCTGCTCGTGATGCTGGTGGCTATCATCGCCCTGGTGTTTGCCTTCCGGCAGTACTACTCCACCCGGGTGGGCCGCGAAACCGTGGACCGACTACTGCTCAAACTGCCGCTGTTTGGCGATCTGATTCAGAAGACGGCAGTGGCTCGCTTCTGCCGTACCTTTGGAGCCCTGTCCCGCTCTGGAGTGCCGATTCTCACATCCTTAGAAATCGTCCGCGACACCACCGGTAACCAGGTGATTGCCAATGCCATTGAGGTGGCCCGGCAGAGGATTCAAACCGGCGGCGTCATTAGTTTGGCCCTGCAGCAGGAGCAGGTATTCCCGCCCATGGCGATTCAGATGATCAACATCGGTGAAGAGACCGGGGAACTGGACACCATGCTGATGAAGGTAGCAGATTTCTACGAAGATGAGGTGGAGCAGGCGGTCAAGGCCCTGACCTCAATCATGGAGCCGATTATGATCCTGGTGCTAGGGGGGCTGGTGGGCTCTATCCTGGTGGCTATGTATCTGCCAATCTTCCGCGTTATGGATGCAATCCAATAATTCTGCCTGGCTGGAGGCGGTAGCCCCCGATCTGAGGCGATCGCTGCTGGAATGGTACGGCACCTTCGGCCGGCAGCTCCCCTGGCGCAGCACCCGAGATCCCTATGCGATATGGATTTCTGAGGTGATGCTGCAGCAGACTCAGGTAAAGACGGTGCTGCCCTACTACCAGCGCTGGCTGGAGCGCTTTCCCACTGCGCGGGCCTTGGCCAGCGCAGATCTACAGACGGTGCTCAAGCAATGGGAAGGGCTGGGGTACTACGCCCGCGCCCGCAACCTGCACCGGGCCGCGCAGCTCGTTGTAGAGCGCCACGGCGGGCAGTTTCCTGAAGCCCTAGGAGCGGCGATGGCCCTACCTGGCATTGGCCGCACCACCGCAGGGGGCATCCTCAGCGCTGCCTACAACCAACCCGTGTCAATTTTAGACGGCAACGTCAAGCGAGTATTGGCGCGGCTGGTGGCCCTGGAGTCGCCGCCGAACCGGATACTGAAGTTACTGTGGCGCTACTCTGACCTGCTGCTAGACCCCGAGCAGCCCCGCGACTTCAATCAAGCGCTGATGGATCTGGGGGCTACCCGCTGCGATCGCCGCCCCGACTGCCCGCGCTGCCCTTGGCAGTCTCACTGCCGGGCCTTTCACACCAACCGTCAACTGGACCTACCCATGCGCGAAGTCCGCCCCCCCTTGCCCCACAAAAACATTGGCGTTGGTGTAATTTGGCATCAGCGTCAAATCCTCATCGACCGCCGTCGCCCCGAGGGCCTGCTGGGCGGGCTCTGGGAGTTCCCCGGCGGTAAGCTAGAGGCGGGAGAGACGGTGGCAGACTGCATCCGCCGAGAAATCCGCGAAGAGCT
>JBCCAG010000856.1:0-1950 GCA_039814955.1 Cyanobacteria bacterium P01_A01_bin.135 | reverse complement strand
CTGCAGCGCATGAACCTGGTATATGGCCAGCGCCAGGTAGACGAAGCCCACACCCAGCAGTGGCTAGAGGCGCGGGACAGCGGCTACGAAGCGATCGCCCAGCCTAAGAATGACCCGTTGGCCCAGGGCGATCGCGAAGAGACGATTGGGGAATGGCTGGAGGACTACGGAGTGGAAAACCCCTGGCAGTTGGCGGAACCCCTTGCTGCGGGAGAAGTAGAGATCGAAACCCTGGAGGCCTTGACCGGGCGCTGGCGCGACGACCCCACCGAGCTGCGGGACATGGGGATTCGGTGGCTGGCCCTCTCCTTTGACGTCATGGGGCTGATCCGTAGCGGCCTCGATGGGGCGGAGCGGATCTCTGCCCTAGTGGGCTCCATGAAGTCCTATTCCTACATGGACCGCGCGGCCCAGCAGAAAGTTGATATCCACACCGGTATTGAAGACACCCTGCGGCTGTTTGCTTTCAAGCTCAAGCACAGCATCACTATTAAGCGGAAGTACGACCAGGACTTGCCCCAGATTATGGCCTTTGGCAGCGAGCTGAACCAGGTGTGGACCAACCTAATTGACAACGCCATCGATGCCCTCAGCGAAGGCACCCCCGACGGCGCTCCCCCCACCCTCACCATCCGCACTTGCCAGCGAGACGGCGAGCTAGTGGTGGAAATAGAGGACAATGGACCCGGGATTTCCCGTGAGATGAAGCACCGAATTTGGGAGCCGTTTTTCACCACTAAGTCCATGGGTAAGGGCTCGGGGCTGGGGCTAGACGTGGTGCGGCGCACCGTGGAGCATCGGCATCAGGGCCGACTAATGCTGGAATCGGAGCCAGGCCGCACCTGTTTTACGATCCTATTGCCGATAGAGTAGGAGTATGGACTACTATCTCTCTCCCCGGTTCCGCGACAAGCTCGCCGTTCACATCACCAAAAACTACCTGGAATTGCCCGGGGTGCGCGTCCCCCTGATTTTGGGTATCCACGGCCAGAAGGGGGAGGGCAAGACCTTTCAGTGCGACCTCACCTTTGCGCGCATGGGGGTGGAGGTGGTGCATATCTCCGGCGGGGAGCTGGAGAGCCCCGATGCGGGGGACCCCTCCCGGCTGCTGCGGCTCCGCTACCGGGAGGCGGCGGAGCTGGTGCGGGTGCGGGGCCGGATGGCGGTGGTGATGATCAACGACCTGGACGCGGGGGCCGGGCGGTTTGATGCGGGTACCCAGTACACCGTCAATACCCAGCTGGTGAACGCCACTCTGATGAACATTGCGGATAACCCCACCAACGTGCAGCTTCCCGGCAGCTACGACGAGAATCCCGTTCGCCGCGTCCCCATCATCGTCACGGGCAACGACTTTTCGACGCTGTACGCCCCCCTGGTGCGCGACGGGCGCATGGAAAAGTTTTACTGGCAGCCGGACCACCGCGATCGCCTGGGGATTGTGGGGGGTATCTTTGCGCCGGACGGTTTGCCGGAAGCGGTGGTGGCACAGCTGCTAGAGGCTTTTGCGGGTCAGTCCATCGACTTTTTTGGGGCGCTGCGGGCCCGCATCTACGACGAGGAGGTGCGCCACTTCATCAACACAGTCGGAATAGAGCGGATTTCCATGCGGGTAGTGAACAGCACCCAGGGAGCGCCCCAGCTGCCCAAGCCGCGCATGACCCTGAAGCGCCTGATGAAGCAGGGCCAGGCGATGGTGGAGGAGCAGCGACGGGTGCAGGAAGGGCAGCTCGCCGAGACCTACAACCGGGTGCTGCAGCGGGGCCAGCCTGCGCCATTATCTGAAAGCGGGGCTGCTGCCAATGGCGCCGGGAACAAGCCGTTGAATGGCGCACCTAGTGACTCCAGCGATCGCCCGCAGCCAGCCGTCAATGGCACAGCGGCCCATAGTAACGGTACAGCGGTCGCGGAGGCCCCGGCCTTTTCAGAAGCGGCACAGCGGGTGCGGGG
>JBCCAG010000260.1:0-5451 GCA_039814955.1 Cyanobacteria bacterium P01_A01_bin.135 | reverse complement strand
TAGCGGCGGCAGACCAAACCCCTCGTATAGAGAAGGAAAGGCAAAGCAGAGGGCCCCGGCGTACAGATGCTTGAGGTCCTCCATAGTCACATACTCCAGCAGCCGTACCCGCCGTGGCAGGGTGCTAAAGCCATCGTCCTCCAGCCGGTTAAGCACGTCTTTCCACAGCCATCCCTTTTTGCCCACCACCACCAGGGGCACGTCAGTGTCAATGCCTGCGTAGGCGTCAATCAGCCGCCCCACGTTCTTCTTCGGCTCAATGGCTCCTACAAATAAAATGTACTGCTGACGGGAAAGCCCAAACTTTTTTACATATTGCCCTACCGCCTGCTCGCTGCTGTCAGCTAAGGGCTGCAGGGCGATAGGCTGGTAGGTAACCCAGATTTTGTCGGGATTGACGTCATAAATAGTGAGGATGTCATCTTTAGAGTGTTGGGAGACGGTAATGATAGCGTCCGAGCGCTGCAGAGTCTGGCCCACCAGCTCGTAGAAGGTGCGTTTATTGTCTAGGGTGGCGTAGGGCAGGCGCAGCGGAATCAGGTCGTGGACAGTGGTGATGGCTTTAGCCCCTTTGACCTCCACCGGCAGGGGATAGGTGGCGTGGAATACGTCGACTGGGGTGGGTACATCTAAATAGGTGTAGCGCTTGGTGAGCTTGAAGAGGCTATTGGCCCCCTGGTAGGCGTTGCGCAGGTTTAAGATGCCAATTTGGTCTACTAGGTCGCTGAGGGCATTGAGCAGGCTGCCGGGGAGGGGCCGCTTCAGGACCACGTCGCTGGTTTGAATTTGGCTGGCGATTTCCATCTGGCCGGTGAGGGTCTTGAGGAGCTTTACCGCTAGCCGCGCCCGCTTCAGCAGGATGTCTAGCCGGGTGGGGTCATCCAGGGGCTCAACGTCAAAAAACAGCACCTCGTCCAAGATGGAGTTTTGGGTCTGCTCGATGTCGCGGCTAAACAAGATATCGGTGGTAGCCTCCAGCTCGTGAAGCGCCCGCAGCAGGCTGATGCCATAGGTCTTAATGCCAGTACCCTTGGTCATTTCCAAGTTGTACCCGTCTACTAATACCCGCACGCCCGCTAATTGGCCCATTGCGCTCTATCTCTCACGTCATTTGGCATGGTAAACCAAAACCATGTTGTGAAGCAGCAATTCTCAGTTTAGTGAGTTAACCATCTGGCTACGCTTCCAGCCTGCCCTTGTTGCAGGAGGCCTATCTCCAACTCAGTCAATCCATCACGCTCTGGCCTCTACAGCCGCGACAGCAATTCGATCCCATAAATTTTCGACATCCTCTGGACTATCGGCTACCACAGCGCTTAGATCTCTGGGGTAGTCAACGCCCACTGCCTCGGACAACTGAGTGGCGTGGAATTGACCGTTGCTCGCCCGCAATACCCAACCGCTTGTACGGCAAGCCTCGGATACAAGAAACGCCATTCCAGGGGCAACGGCATCAGGGCGCAGCTCCTCGGGTTCCCCTTTGACGCCCCACATGTGCGTCTTAGCAACTGGCGAGATTGCATTGACGAGTATGTTGTAGTTTGTGCCCTCTTGGGCGAGTACATTCACAATTCCAACCGTCGCCATCTTGGCTGCGGCGTAGGCGGCTAATCCGGTCTGTACATATTGGGGATAGAGGGCTCGATCTGACGTCATGAACAGAAGGCGACCGTAGTTTTGCGATTTCATTGTGGGCCAGGCAGCCTGCGCTAGCCACAGGGGTGCTTCCACACCAAGCATTGTCATCCGAGCCAGAAAATCTGGCTGCAGCTCCTCAATCTGTTGATAGCCCACCCAACCAGCATTGTGAATGAGGATGTCGAGGCGACCATACATCGATAGGGCATTTTTGATCAGGGCTTGGCAGCTCTCTCTGCTGTCGATGGGGCCACTTGCTGCTGTTGCTTGAAAGCCTTGGGCGCAAAGTTGCTCAACCGCTGATTGAGCGATCGCCGAATTGTAACCCTCTCCGTTGCAGTCGGCACCAATATCGTGGACCACGACGCGGGCACCACGTCGAGCGAGAAGCTCAGCGTAGGCAAACCCCAGACCACGCCCAGCTCCGGTAACAATGGCAACTCGGCCTTCAAAATTGATCATGTTCATCTACCTCGTCTACTTCATATAGTGCCTATCGCTCGGTAAAGGACGGTGCAAGTTCTGGACCCCGCGCTCAGCGCGGGGTCCAGAACGCACCTTGTCCTAACCGATGTGATGATTGCTATACCAAGCAAGGTAAAAGCCGAGCCATGATTTGTCCAATACTATTTACGTGCCCCCACGATAGGCAAAAACTATTGCCGTGCGATGTCGATAAAGTTCTGGGCCGTCGCACCGAGCGGTTCATCGCGATGGCATAGGAAAAGCGTAAAGTCCGTATCTTCCCCGGTGAGCGGCGAATAAACAATCTCCTCGGCCCGAAAGCCTGTCATGCTGGCTGGGACCACCGACACACCGATCTCGACGGCGACGAGGGCGAGAACACCATGCATTTGATGGGCTTCTTGAACAACCTGCGGTACGAAGCCAGCCGCTGCGCAGAGCTGAATAACTTGGTGGTGAAAGCCACGACCTTCTGCCGCTGGCCACATGACAAAAGGCTGATTCGCTAGATCGATCAGTGTCACAGTGTCCTGCTCTGCTAGCGGATGGGCCCTTGGCAACGCAATGGTGAGGCTATCTGTATCGAAGGACCACATGCGTAGTCCAGCGTCATCCGGAAGCGGAGGAAGGAGCACCGCTAGGTCGCTTGTACCTTCGCGCAACGCTGTTACTTGAGTGGCAGTTGTTGCTTCTTTGAGATCAAGCCTGACATCAGGGAAGCTGCGCCTAAAGGTGCGTACGACTTCTGCTAAGCGGCCATACATGGCGCTGCCGACATAGGTCAAGCGCAGCGTTCCTGTATATCCAGCCCCTGCATTGCGAGCTGCCTCGACGGCCTGATTGGCTTGCTCAAGGGTCAATCGCGCATGGGTGAGCAGCACTTTTCCGGCAGGCGTCAGTTGGATCACACGGTTGTTGCGCTCTAAGAGTTCGCTGCCAATCTCCTTTTCTAGCCGTTTGATCGTCGCGGTAAGCGGAGGTTGAGACATATTTAGCCGTGCCGCAGCTCGGTGAAAGTGGAGCTCTTCGGCAACGGCGATGAACTGCTGAAGTTGGCGCAGGTCAACCATCAGTCCTTGCCAAACCGCCTTGTTCTATAGCAGTCACTCTACTGTCGCGACAGAGGGCACCGGGCGATCGCTCCAGGACGCAGCCATATGAATAAGCCCCGGCGTGGATTTTATCCCGGCCTGGTCGCCTGCAATCACCGTCAGGGAAACGGTTTGGGTGGCCTTGTCGGCGGTGGCCTTTGAGTCCTCTACCGGTACTGTCAGGGTTGCCATCAGGCGGTATTTACCCTCTCGCAGCGGCAGTTCAGGGATAAAACAGCTCACCTGACACGGCGTAGCGGTGGGTAGGGCAGGATCCGCCAGAATCAAACGGTGGTCGGCGTAGCTGATGCAGATCTCATCTCCCAGCAGCAGGAGCTGAACGGCGGCGCAGATTTGCTTCACCTGGGGCTGGCGCACAAAGTCGATCTGCACCTGTAGGGGGTCCAGGCTGCTGAACTTGCTGCAGGGTTGCCCCTCGCCGTTTAGCAACTGCACTTGGGTGATCTCAATGGCTTCGGGGTCGTCGGCTTCAGCCGCGGTTAGTGGGGTCGTCTCAGGTCCCGATTGCTTGAGGGCTTTCACCAACTGTCGCCGCCGCCGCTTAGCGGCCCGGTGCTCACCCCGGGTAAGGGTATCAGGCATCTCGTAGTAGGCCTCGCATACCGCTGAGGCATCGCCCACCATTTTCACTACCCCCTTGTGCAGCAAAATTGCCCGGTTGCAGAGCTGCTCTACCTTAGGAACCAGGTGGCTAACAAAGACAATAGTGGCCCCAGACTGGACAATCTCCTCCATCCGCCGGAAGCATCGCTCCTTAAACTTCCAGTCGCCGGTGGCCAGCACCTCGTCTAGCAGCAGCACATCGGGGTCGATCAGGTTAGTGGCAATGGAGAAGCCCAGCCGCCCCTTCATGCCAGAGCTGTAGTTTTTGACCGGGGCATCGATAAAGTCCCCTAGCTCGGCAAAGTCGAGAATTTCGCCAATGTTCTCATCCACCGTGCGGCGGGGCACTCCCAAGATGGCGGCGTTGATGTAAATATTTTCCCGCCCGGTGAGCAGGGGCTGAAAGCCGGCTCCGAGGGTAATCAGGGCCCCCAGCTTGCCCCGGATGGTGATGCTGCCAGTGGTGGGCTTGATCAGCCCCTGCATCAGCTTTAGAAGCGTTGTCTTACCGGAGCCATTGACGCCAATCACCCCGAAGGACTCCCCCCGCCGCAGCTCAAAATTCACGTCCTGCAGCGCCCAGAACTCCTGGCGACGTAGATCGACTTTGGGCTCCTCCTTCAGCAGCAGCTCCTCCGCCAAATCCTGCAGGCCGTAGCGCAGCGATCGCTTCAGGTCTTTGCAGTACTTCTTAGAGACGCCTTTGACCTCAACTAAAATCTCATCTGACGACATGGCGACTCCCTAGCGTTCAACAAGTAGCGGCACCGCGATCCGATAAACCACCCAGCCCACCAAAAATAGGGCGATCGTCACCATCGCCACCGCGGTGAACAGCAGCGGGTCTTTGAGCTGATTCATGGTAGTTAGATCAATCACTCCCACCAGCAGCGGCGTCACCGGATTCAGCTTGACCAGCAGCGAGTAGGGCCACTGCTCTGGAGGGGGGTAAAGTATGGGCGTGAGGAAGAACCAAAACCGGGTCACGTAGGGGAGTGCAGAAGATACATCGGTGTACAGACTGCCAAAAGGAACTAAAAATAGCCCGATGCTAATGCCCAACAGCATCAACAGCACCAGCGCCCCTAGGGCTGGAATCACCCCCCAGCCGATGCTCACAGGCGCAAAAACAAACACCACGGCCAGCACCAAAAGCTGAATGCCCTGGTCAAACACCAGTTCCCCCACCCCGGAGAGCATCAGCCCTTCCACGGGCACCTGAATAGTACGCAACAGAGACAGCCCCTCCTTCATAGCCCTTAGGGGCATGTCCAAGCTGCGGGAGAAGATTTGCCACAGCACCGTGGCGAACATGACGTAGAGAGGATAAGGCAGCTCTTCCGGGGTCTCCACATCCACAATGCCGCTCTGCTGTAGGACGCGGGAGGTGAGCGCTGCCAAAACGGGGGGAATTACAGCCCACAGAGGCCCTAGCAGCGACTGGCGGTAGCGCACGTTGATTTTACGGTAAATCAACTGCCAGGCCAGCTCACGGGAAGAGAGGAGGTCTTGCCAAATTTCCTGCAGCAGCACGGCGGGCTGACGCAGGCGGCTTTTGTGGGTGTAGGTAACCTCCGGCAGCGGTGGTTCAGGGAGAGTGGGCCGCATAACAGGCAATTGAGCGGTTTACTGC
>JBCCAG010000958.1:0-1511 GCA_039814955.1 Cyanobacteria bacterium P01_A01_bin.135 | reverse complement strand
TGATGCTGCCGTGGCGGTCCACTAGGGCCATGGTCTGGTTGGCATTCAAGGCAGCGGCATTGCGGCTTAGGTTTAGCTTGCCTTCTTCGCTAGCCCAGGGGGCAATGATGCCTTCGCGAAATTCAGGGGTGAGGCGATCGCGGTTGGTGAGTCCGGCGGCTAGGCTCTCTTCCAGCGCTTCAACCAAGTCACTCACAGGACGCGGCAGCCACCGCAGCGGGTGGCCAAAGTCCAGCATGTCGTCATCAAAGCGGTCGTAGCATACTGAGTTGGCAATCACTAGCCGGTTCACCAGGTAGCTGTGCTCAATGGCCAAAATCAGCGCCACCGCGCCCCCAGTATCGTGGCCCACCACATCCACTTCAGAAATTTCCAGCGCCGCCAGCAGGGCCACCACCATGCGCGCTTGGTCCTGGAACGAGCGGTCGAACCTGTCCCGGCGATCGCTCCAGCCATGGCCCAAGAAATCCGGCGCGATGACGCGGTAACCGGCTTCTACTAGGGGCGGGATTACCGCATGGTACAAAAAGCCCCAGGTGGGAATGCCGTGCATCAACAGCACGGTGCCCTGGTGTGCTTCACCAGCGTCGACATAGCGGACGGTGACAGGGATATGAGCGACAGCAGGTAAAACTATCTCCCGCTGAGCAGCCTTGAATGCGTCGCCAGTTTTCCAGTGATGCATAGTGCTCTAGCGATTGCCCCCAGCCTGCAGCGACCGTATCCATGCCCTCAGAGCTAGCTCCGCCGCCACTTCATCTTGACGGGCCTGAGCCAAAAATCCATACAGCAATTCCTTGGGCACCACCGAAAACGTGGCGCTCGCCTCTACTTCTGCGTACGCTTCGCCCTGAAGTGAATAAATCCGCCAATGCTCCCCGTTATAGCGCCAGAACTCCGGTACCCCTAGGCTGGCGTAAAACCGCAGCTTGTTGATATCTGTGTGGGTAATATCCACCTCTACCACCAGGTCAGGCGGTGGGTCCTGCTCTAAATCCACATTGCGCCCCGCCACCAGCTCCTGGTTCTGAATGTAGTAGGCGTTATCTGGCTCCGCTGAGCGGTCCAGCGCCTGTCGATCCAGGGTGGTTGAGCCCATGGTCTTTAATTTTAGGCCTAGCTCTACTACAAGGATGCGGACGAATAGCTCAATCATACGCACCGCAAATTCGTGGTCTTCCAGCGGCATGGTGACTTCTAAAAGACCTCTGTCATAGGTAAATTGGGCAGCGCGGCGATCGCCGAAGGCCTGGCGAATGGTTTGGTACCGCTGCCAGTCGAGACCTTGAAAAACAACCCGCCGTTCACCGACGGGGGGGGCGATTGGCTGGGGAATGAGGGGGCTAGCCATAGATTGCCTTCTATAGCGATGCAGGCTCTTGGCCCGACACCACCGGCGCGGTGTTACTCAGCTTCAGCGCCGGGTGATCCCCCTGCACCTGGTGGCAGTTCCACTCGTTGCGGAACAGCAGCACCGGGCGACCCCAACTATCTTTCACGGTAGCGGTATT
>JBCCAG010000160.1:0-6846 GCA_039814955.1 Cyanobacteria bacterium P01_A01_bin.135 | reverse complement strand
CGTCCAGAACAACAAGCCACCCGCGGCTAGGGCTCGGGTTGAGCCTGGCATGTGGGGGTGGTTCACCAAGGAGGTGTACGAGGGCGTACACTTTGTGAAGCCGCCGTTTCTGCCATGTTCAGGGGCGGGGGTTAGTCCCTCGGCTGCGGTAGGCACGCAGTTGAGGGGCGCTTGCGCTGGACGCCATCTGAGAGTGTAGGGCATTATGGCGATCGGGGCAATATAATGAAGAACTATCACCTCAATAACGCGATATGCTCTACCTGGAAATGCGGCTATTTAACCACAACCGTAAGATGTGTTCGAAACGAATGCACTCTAGTGGAAGCAGATTAATAGCTTCTAGCCAAAGCAGAGATTAAAAAGCAAGTTGCCTATTGCATTACATTATTTGCCTTCATGAATGTTACTTGCCCCTTTATATGTATAGCCTGAGCCATAGCCTTTCAAACATCATCGCAAGCTGTGCCTTTACTGTTCTCGCAAGCACAAGCCCGTCTATCTCAGATGAGAGTATCACCAATGACAATTTGCTTCAGGTAAACTGGCTTATTTCTATACTTGGTGCCATCTTATTGTCTATTTTAGGAAATTTGGCAACTACTCCAGCTCAAAATCTTCTGGCAAGATTTTCAAAGCAGCGGGCTAGGAAGCGTGTGCAAGATATTAAGCAAGAGCTGGTTCTAATAGAGAATTATAGAAGCGAGCCGCTTCAGTTTATCTCTTATTCAGTAGAATCTCTTTTGAGAATCCTTTTGCTTTTTGGGCTTGCAGAGTTTACATCTAGAGCTTGGGGAATTCTAGAAAGAGTAGTTTTCTCATCTGGCATAGGTTTTTATTTGTTCAGAAATACAATTGGGGCTTTTGAACTAATATCTCTTGTCGTGATCAGCTATTTCTATGTGAAGTCTGTCACCATAATTCTCAAAGTTCTAAAAGTCTTTAAAAGTATAAATAGCTTTTCAAAATATAAATCCGATCAAGAACTGACACTATCAAGATTAGAAAAAGGCGAGGAGCCTGATGAGGATGACTAAATTCTAACGATGAGATTCCTGTAATTTATGCATTACAGAAACTCGTATACTGAATTCGAAAATGCGTTTATTTTGGTGCTTTTTTTGTGCCTGCCAATCTTTTTGAGATTAATGCAGGTCCTGACGTAATATGAAATCCTGTAGATCGCTCCTAGATGCACAATCGGCATAAGTCAAGACAGACAATAGCTAGAGCGATTGAAGGACCTCGCTTTGTTATGACTGTCTAACCGGATTTCATATAATAATTGCGATCACCGGAAAGCATGGTTTTCTACAGCCTTGACATCAGCAATATTAATTGTCAGTGAATGAGTAGTTGGGCATAAAGCTCCTAAATTAGATCTGCAAGCGGGTTTTGCAGATCTGGCCAAATTGAAGCCTTGGCAACCTGCTATCGCTCCTGTGTCTGAAGCGGCTTCACCCTAATCGAAATTGACACTACACTTCAAAGCCTACCGTCAATTGTTCGAAACATAGCTGCACTTCCAGCGAAAAGGCCCGAGGGAAAGAGCTTCAGCCACACAACCTAAAGCTATAATGGCAGCAGCCGCCTCGCCACAACGCCATGACGACCGTAGCCATCCTACCCATCTCCGATGACAGCGGTCAAAAAGCCTACCGGGCGATCGCTGGAGACAAGCACTGCGTAGGTAAAACCGCTGGGCAAGCTCTAGACGCTCTCACCGCTCAGATTGGCGACTCCGAGTTCGGTACCTTGCTGGTTATCCAGAACTTTCGCCCCGACACACTATTTACCCAAGGGCAACAGCAGCGACTATCCGAGCTGATGACGCTGTGGCGACAGGCCCGTGACCGCGATGAAGCCTTGCCACTAGAGCAGCAGATAGAACTAGACCAACTAGTCGAGGTAGAGCTTAAGGCCGCAACAGCCCGTACCGCCGCGCTAATTCAGCAAGCCGATTTGTGAATCCTTATTACCCAGCTGTTGCAGAACGCGCCAAGCATCGTTGTGAGTATTGCCGTGCCCCCGAAGCCATCTTTAACTTTCCATTCGAGGTGGAACACATCGTCCCAACTGCTCGTGGGGGTTTAACAGTTGAAGGGAACCTAGCGCTCGCTTGCCGCTCCTGCAACCTGCGCAAGGGCAGCCGTATTGGTGGGCCTTTATCTAGTGGTGGTACTGAGGTCCGCTTTTTTCACCCTAGACAAGATCAGTGGGGAGAACATTTTCAGGTGAATATTGCATCTGGAGAGCTGGTTGGAAAAACTGCTATTGGAGAAGTCACAGTCTCTTCTCTGGAGATGAATAGCGCGACGCAGACCACAGCCCGAAAACTTTGGGTTCGTTTAGGGCTATTTCCTTAGGGAAGCACAGCCACCGCGATAAAGCCTACGGCCCCGCTAGCGCAATAAAGGCTCTACCTTCACTGTCGTGAACGCCTACCATAAAACCATCGCCACCCCGCACAAAGCCATGACCACCGCCCCACCCAACCTGGCTCAAAGCACCCCCACCCCAGCCGAGCAAAACACCCTCGACGGCATCACCCTACCGCCGACCAACCTCTACAGCCACGAACCCCTCTTGGAAAGCTCCCTGCATCTTAGCCAACTCATCCTGCTGCTAGCCTGCCTCAACTGGGCCTGGAAAACCCGCGACGACTACTTCGCCGCCGGCAACATGACCGTCTACTACAGTGCCGAGGAGATTAAAACTAAGGACTTACCTCCTTCGGAGACGCTGCGCGAACGCGGCCCTGACTTCTTCGTCGTTCTAGGCGTCGAGCAACGACCCCGCAAAAGCTGGATCGTATGGGAAGAAGGCGGCAAATACCCCAACGTCATCGTCGAGCTGCTGTCAGACTCCACCGCCGCAGTAGACCGAGGGCTAAAAAAAGCGCTCTACCAAGACGTCTTCCGCACCCTGGACTACTTCTGGTTCGACCCAGAATCCCTAGAATTTGAGGGCTTCCAGCTTGTCAGCGGGCAGTATGAGGCCATCCCAGCCAACGAACAGGGCTGGCGCTGGAGCCCCCAGCTAGAGATGTTTCTGGGCGTCCACGAAGGGCAGCTTCGCTTCTTCTCGCCAGTAGGCGAGCTACTGCCCACCCCAGAAGAGGCGGCAGAAGCAGAGCGACAGCAAAAAGAGATAGAGCAGCAGCAAAAAGAACGGCTAGCGGCAAAGCTGCGCGAGCTGGGCGTTGACCCAGAGCAACTATGAGGTAATAAGGCCTGCAGCCTTTACCAATCAAGCAGCCTGAGTTTTCCCATTAGCAGCCGCCAAAATAGCGTAATTGATGACGTAGGGATTATCAACGCGCTTCGAAGCATCTAGAATTTCAATGCCGACCAGCTTGCGATCGCGGCTGTAGTCCAAAATGACGCCCTCAACCTCTTCACCGCTTTCGTCAACCTCAGAGTCATCCAGAACAATCTGTAACACATCAGCGCTAGGATCATAGGTAATCTTCATCCTTGCCTCCAGTACTTTTGAATTTTGCTAGTTCGGTAAGCGGTTATTAGCAGCCCTTCATCAATTATTAGGCGCAGCAGATATGGCTTTGCGTCTATTTCAATTATGGATTGGTAAACCTGGCGTCCAAACTTGGCTGGAATAATCTGCTGAGGTGCTTTGAAGACCCGTTCAACATCTTGGATACCGATGCCCCGCCGCGCCATTTCATATGTGGCATGTTCCGAAATGATTAGATCCACGTAAATTGGGTGCCTATAGGTAAGCCTACACGGCCAGGCCTTAGAATTGCCGCATTCCCAGTAATCCCCTCAGGCTGATCTCAATCACCGTAAGGTTAAGATGATTGCACCTGTCGCGGCCACCGCCCCAGCTCCTATGACACCCCTGCGCATTCTCATCTTGTTTGCCCACCCCGCCCTAGAAAAATCCCGCGTCAACCGGCAGCTCATCCGCGCCGCCAAGAGCCTGGACAACGTCACCCTGCACGACCTCTACGAAGCCTACCCCCAGTTCGATATCAACGTCGCCCGCGAGCAGCAGCTTTTGGTTAACCACGACATCATCGTCTTCCAGCATCCCTTTTATTGGTACAGCAGCCCCGCTCTCCTGAAAGAATGGCAGGACCTAGTGCTGGAATACGGCTTCGCCTATGGCCAAGACGGCACGATGCTTCAGGGTAAAAAATGCTTCTCCGCCATCACCACCGGCGGCAGCAAAGAGGCCTACTGCCGCCAGGGCTACAACTACTACAGCATCCGCGAACTGCTCACCCCCTTCGAGCAAACGGCGCGGCTGTGCGGCATGGAGTATCTCCCCCCCTTCGTCGTCCACGGCACCCACCAGCTCAACAGCACCGAGGACATCGCCCCCCACGCTGAGAACTACCGGGCCCTGCTCATCAACTTGCGCGATCGCACCATCGACTGGGAAGCGCTGCGCAGCCAATACATCATTGACCAGGACGTCTGCCAAAACGGGCTACGGGCATCATCAGAGGTGAGTCATGCATAGCGACTTATTCTTTCAGGCGTTTATCTATTTACTGGCGGCGGTGCTGTCGGTGCCGGTGGCCAAGCGGCTAGGTCTCGGGTCGGTGCTGGGGTACCTGGTGGCAGGAATAATCATTGGCCCCTATGTGCTGGGCCTGGTGGGCGGCGGACAGCAGGAAGACGTGATGCACTTCGCCGAGTTTGGCGTGGTGCTGATGCTGTTCATCATTGGCCTGGAGCTACAGCCTTCGTTGCTGTGGCGGATGCGGGGACCGATTTTGGGGCTGGGGGGCCTGCAGGTGGTGATTACCACTGGGGCGATCGCCGGGTTGTCCCTGCTGTTTGGCCTCTCTTGGATGATGGCCCTAGCGGTGGGGATGGTGTTTGCCCTCTCTTCGACAGCCATCGTGCTGCAGACCCTGGAAGAAAAGGGGCTGCTGAAAACCGAGGCGGGCCAGTCCGCCTTTTCGGTGTTGCTGTTTCAGGACATCGCCGTGATTCCGATGCTGGCCCTGCTGCCGCTGCTGGCCGCGCCGGAGACGGAGGCCAACCGAGTAATTCTAGTGGCGGCTCAGGAGGGTCTATCGTTCTCCGGCTGGCAGAAAACCCTGGTGGTGATTGGGGTGGTGGGGGGCATCATCATCGGCGGGCGCTACCTGATGCGTCCAGTGTTTCGCTTCATCGCCGATACCCACCTGCGGGAGATTTTTACCGCCACGGCGCTGCTGCTGGTAATTGGCATTACCCTGCTGATGCAGATGGTGGGGCTATCGCCCGCCCTGGGTACTTTTGTGGCGGGGGTGGTGCTGGCGGAGAACGAGTACCGCCACGAGCTGGAGACCAATATTGAGCCCTTCAAGGGCCTGCTGCTGGGGTTGTTCTTCATCTCGGTGGGGGCCACCATCAACTTCAGCATCCTGTTTCAGCAGCCGCTGCCAATTTTGGGTTTGGTGGTGGGGATGATGGCGCTTAAAGGAGTAGTGCTGTTTGGCTTAGGTAAAGTATTCGGCCTTACCCTCAGCTCCAATGCCCTATTTGCCTGTGCCTTAGCCCAGGCCGGGGAGTTTGGCTTTGTGCTGTTTTCCTTTGCCGAGCAGCAGCGGGTGTTGCCCAGCGACCTCACGGCCCTGCTGGTGGTGGTGGTGGCCCTGTCCATGGCCCTGACGCCCCTGGTGCTAATCGCCAACGATCGCCTAATTCAGCCCCGCTTCCGCCAGCCCCAGGGCGACCAGGAGGCCGACACCATTGACGACGGCGAAACCCCAGTAATCATCGCTGGATTTGGCCGCTTTGGGCAGATCGTGGGGCGACTGCTGATTGCCAACGGCGTGGAGGCCACAGTGCTAGACCACGACGCCTCCCATATTGAGATGCTGCGCCGCTTTGGCCACAAGGTGTTTTATGGGGATTCTACAAGGCTAGACCTGCTGCATGCGGCGGGGGCGGAGCACGCCAAGCTGTTTGTGGTGGCCATTGACGACCCCGACCGCATCCTCAAAACCGTGGACCTGGTGCGGAAAAACTTCCCTCATCTAAAAATCTTGGCCCGCGCGGTGGACCGCCGCCAGGCCTACGAGCTGATTCGCCGAGATGTGGCGGTGGTGGAGCGGGAGACCTACGAATCGGCCCTGAATATGGGGGTGGAGGCCCTGGGGCTGCTGGGCTTCCGCGCCTACCAGGCCCGCCGCGCTGCCCAGACCTTTAAGCACCACGACGAAGCGGCTATGCAGGAGCAAGCCCACATGCAGGATGAGAAGCTGGTGGTGCGATCGCAGCAGCTCTCCAGTGATCTACAGCAGCTTCTCCAGTCCGACGGCGATGACTTCGCCCGAGTCGATCAGGCTTGGGACACCACCGCCCTGCGGCAGGCCATGCAATCCGATCAAGACGAGCCAGCGGTGCGCTAGCGTAGAGGAAACCCTTCAAGCCCAAGAACCCCGTGCGACCCCGACGCCTTCTGCTCCTTGTTCCCCTCCTGCTCACCGCCTGCGGCGATCGCCCCCTGCAGGACATTCTCCAGGCGGACCCCAACCTGCAGCCGGAGGGCAGCGCCCCTGCCGTCACCGGCTCCTGCGATCGAATAACGCGATCGCGGCTGCCCCGCACTTTCCCTGACAGCTTCTGTTACCCCAACGCCGATCTGCGGCAGGTCACCGAAACCACGCAGGAGGATGACAGCATCGCCATTGAAGCCCGCTGGACTACTGAGGACGAGGCAGCACAGGTGCGGCAGTTTTACCAGGCGGCGTTCGAGCAGGAGGGCTGGGAGGTGACGACGGCTGAGGGAGCCCCGCTGGAGGCGGTAAAAGACGGGGTGCGGGTGGCGGTAGATTTGACGGGAGCGGGCGAAGCGACGCCCTTCACGGTCAGCTATCGCCCT
>JBCCAG010000899.1:0-1771 GCA_039814955.1 Cyanobacteria bacterium P01_A01_bin.135 | reverse complement strand
CGCCGTCAGCCCCTGGCCCTGCTCCTAGGAGTTCCCTTGGCGGCGGCGCTGCTGGGAACGGTGGTTCAAGTGCTCACCGGCAGCGACTTCATTGCTTTCGTAGCCCCCTGGCGAATTTCGGTATTTCTCGTGCCTGTGGCAACGGCGATCATCCTGGGGGCCTTGGTCAAGCGGCTACCGCTGGAGCAGCCCCGCTGGCAGAGGTTTTCCGCGATCGCTAGCGCGACCGTGATAGCGATTCTACTCATGGTTGGAGGCGCGAAGCAGTGGCACAAATGGACCCTGACGGATGAGACGAGCGGGATGATCCAGTACGTTCAGGAAACGGCCCAGTCTGAGGAAGTCTATCTGGTGCCACCGGATGATAAGCTGCTGCGGCGGTTTCGCCTGGCAACCGGGGCACCCATCTACATCAACCGCAAAAGCCACCCCTACAAAGACGTGGAGGTCATAGAGTGGAGCGATCGCCTGCAGCGGGCCAAGCGGTTCTACCGGGTGAAGCAGCCTGCCAGGCAATGCCGACAGATGCGGCGGTTCCGGAGAGCGGGCGTGACCCATGTGGTGCTCCCCACCAGCGGCGAGCCGCGCTGCCCACAGCTGCAGCCCCGTTACCAGGACGAGAGCTACAGCGTGTACGAATGGGTGCGGGGCAGCTCAGGCTAGACCTGACTTCCGTCGCTGCGTTGGGATTCGAACCGGACCTGACTGGCCTCTTCATTGGTGCGAAACAGCCAGGTGCTCGCACCATCGGTGACCACCACCTGCCAGCCCGGCGTCAGCGCTGCCAAGCAGCTTTCAGCGGGTCCCCCTAGCCCCAGGCAGCTATCTGACCAAGTGCGCCGCTCTCGCTCAACAATACTGAGGCGGCTTGAATCAACGCCAAACCGCCGCGCCGCCGCCTGAATCGCGGCCTCGGAAACTGGGTCATTTATTTCATCCTCGCCCTCGCCTTCAATGTAAATTCGCTCGACAGTGAAGCTAATAATCACATCTTCAAAGCGATTCAGGGTCACCCGCATCTCGTCATAGGCCCGGGCGATATCTACCCCGCGCGGCGTGGGGCACTGCACCTGCAGCAGGGACTGAAAGCTACCAAACTCGGTGTGGGTGTAGATGTGCCGTTCGCAGAGCGGGCTGATGTACCCCTCAATCGCTAGCTGGTTGAGGGCGGCAATGCCAGAAGGGCTCTGCAGCAGGTAACCCATCACCTCATCGGTCTCCTGTGGGGTGGCAGGCTGCCAGGGGGCAGGCAGCGCAGCGATCGTAGCAGGGCGGGCGTGACTGGACGCTGACATAAGGGTGCTCATGCCACCGATGCCGGCAGCCAAGATGCCGCTGGCTAGGGCCACATAGGCCAGCTTTAGCCGATTTACTGGTGATTGAGTCACCGTTGTCTCTCCTTGAAGTATTGAGGATAGTAAAGTATTCGGGATACTACAGGGTGAATGTTGCAGTGCATAGCCCGAGGAGGAGCACCGTGGGGCTTTACGAGGGGATGTAAGCTCTACCTGTGGTACTAGGGGTCTACAGCGCCAAGCTGAGCGTTTCCTGAGCAAGGCTGCTGATGCGGCAGGCTGTCACCTGACAACAACCGTCTTTGACAACCAGTAGGACGCTGCAGCGTCACCGCGGCGACGGCGATCGCCTCGGCGCTAAGAATCTTCTCAGCCTAGGATAAAATCGTCGGTGGATATACTGCAGTAGCGGAGAACGGTTTATGGGACTCTTTGATCAAGTTGTCGGGGCGTTAGACAACCCCAACCAGCAGGCT
>JBCCAG010000118.1:0-8204 GCA_039814955.1 Cyanobacteria bacterium P01_A01_bin.135 | reverse complement strand
CGATCAGGCAAGAAAACTCTTCCTGATCGAGTGCCCGATCTATCTTTACTTTTTATTTGGCAGGGACGGCTTCTGGCCTCCAGTGCCCCCACATTCCTCATATCTACACTTGGCTCAGACTTTTCTCAGCTTCCTCCGCAAATAAAGATGCATCTCAAAAATGAGCTCAGCCGCGTCGCCGTCCAGGCTAGGGCCACCGCCACGGCCCCATCCACAAAGAACGAGACCACTGAATGCAGGCCGCTGTAGGTGCGAATTAGGTTGAGGCTAACGGAGATTAGCACTAGGGCGGTGGCAATAGACAGGGGGCGGGCGATCGCCTCGGCAACGGTGGCATATTCCCCAGCGCGCTTTTTAGAGGTGGCAACACGGCCCAGCACCAGGCGCAGCAGCCAGGGGACTAGCCGTCCGGCCACCAGGGCTGCCACGACGCACAGCATCAGCAGCCCCAGCCGCGCTGCCAGAACAATCAGCGCCCGTCTGGTCTCATCGGTGAGCTGTAGATCGAAAGGAATTGAGTCAAAGGGAATGGAATCGAGGAGGGGCATTGGGGATTACGTTGCGGTTAGGACTCACGCTGGGAGGTCAATCGATGAGCAGGCTAGATATTCATTGGCGAGGTGATGTTGACGGTGCCCTGCTCAATTTCGAACTCAATGCCGTAGTCCTTAAGCTGCTTCATGACGATTTTGCGCGCCGCCTCCAGAAACTGGCCGCGAATCTCCATGGAGTTTTCCCCCGTACCCAAAATAAAGAAGCGAATCTGGGCCTGCACCCGCGCCGCACCGCTGGAACTCACATTCGGAAAGGTCACTTCGGTTAGCCGGTGGTCGATGCCGTAGATGTCGCTGGTGCTAGAGAGAATAAGCTGCCGCACCAGGGCCCGCTCTTCATCCGGTATCGCCCGGTAAAAGGTGATATTAATCAGGGAAATGATCTTCTGGGCTCCGGTGAGGTTCTCGATCGCCATTTGGGTGAGCATACTGTTGGGGATCACCACCAGAGTGCCCTTCCCCGACAGGCGAATGCGGGTGGAGCGCCAGCCGATGGACTCCACCCGGCCAAAGGTGCCGTCCGCTAGATGAATGTAGTCGTCGATCACAAAGGGGCGGTCCAAGAAAATCATGGTGCTCCACAGCACCTGCTCCAGAATCTTTTGGGCGGCCAGGGCGATCGCAATCCCCCCTACTCCCAGGCTCGCCACCAGGCCCACCACATTTACCCGGTGAGTCTGGGCAAAGATGAATACTACGGCCAGCACCAGCGCGGCGTTGGTGAGGTACTTATACAGCAACAGCAGCTCACTGTTGGCCTTCCCCTGACCCCGCACCGCCTGCTCCAGCAGGTAAATGTCAAAGAACCGGGCAGACAGCTTGAAACCCAGCAGAACGCTATTGACGGCGATCGCCACCCCGAAGATGAATTCGGCGATGTCAAGCTGGATGGATTGATCTTGGAAAAACAGCAGCACAATGTCCCCTAGGGCGGCTACCAGGGACAGGCCCAGCCAGGTTTCAAAGGGGCGCAGCACCCGGTCGTAGGGGTTACTGGATTGGGGGGAGGCCATGGCCTCTGTCAAAAGACCAATGGCTTTGGGAAGCCAAAACAGGCCACAGATGGCAACAATCCCCACCAGCACTGTGGCCACCGTCGCAATATTGAGCTGGATGACTCCCGGTGGCGCTGTCGGGGTTTGGACCAGCGCTGCCACAAGCGCTACTGCAGTCTCCATAGGTTGATGTAGAATCAAGCGCTCGGTACGCTCCAAATGAATCGGGTAGCGGCGTGAGGGTAGCGCTATGCCACCGTGCTGCCACAAATACTTTATAGCAATTGCTCAGACAGAGTGAGACGGTTTGTATACCAGCTAGTCATTTACCCCAATAGCAATTCTTGGCTAGGCTCTTAGCGCGTCAGCTAGCCCCCAAGCTGCGTTAGCAGGGGCGCAACGCCCACCACTGCCAGTATCCCCGCTCCCGCCGCACTCAGGGCCGAGCTCACCGCGATCGCAAATAGCCACCAGGCTGCCGTCGCCAGGGCTTTGCGGGCCTCGTTGAGCTGCTGTAGGGCCGCCTGCTGCAATGCCAGTTGGCGATCGCGCAGCTCCTCTACCATGCCGTTTACTCTAGTCTGCAGCCAGTCCTTCAGCGCCGCCGCCTGGGTCAGCATGGCTTCCGACACGCCTTGGGCTTTTAGCACTTGGGTGAGGGCGTCTTGACCCATTTGGGCGATCGCCCCAGCGATATCTTCAGAGGCGCTCACTGAAGCGTTGAGCAATTTTAACGGCTGAATCGCTGAGCTTACTGCTTCTAGCTCTGGCGATCGCTGCAGCAGGCTACGCAGCTCCTGCTTAATACGGCCAGGGTCAAAGGCAAGCTGATCGGGGTCCTGCAAGGCTAAGGCTACCGATTTAAGCCAGTCCTGCAGGGCGGCTTGGGCCTGCTGCCGTACTTGGTCGGCTCGGCGCAGCAGGTCGCGGGTGAAGGCCTCTAGGGCCGCTGAAATATCTTCCACCTGCTGGGTGGAGAGATCGCTGCGCTGCGCGACTGCTGCTTTAAGTGTCTCCCGGTCGAAATCTTGCACTTGGGCCACCGCCTCTGCCGAAAAGCGCTGCAGGGCGTCCATCCGACCGGAGGTGCGCCACAGCCACTCTAGGTTTTCACGGATGGCTTCCGCAGAGAGCTGCTCCGGGCGGCTGTGGGTAAGGTAGTCGGTGACCTGGCTCCAAAAGTCATGCACTTGGGCTGAGCGGCGCAGCACCCAGCGCTTGGGAGGCTTAAGGAAATCCGTCAGCGCGGTCTGCACCTGCTGGGTGGCTTGGGTAACCTGGGTTTCAGTAGCGTTGAGCTGCTGCTTGGCCCGCTGGCTCAGGTCGCCCCAGTCCGTCTGGCTAAGCGCATGCCGCAGGTCCTGGGGGTCACCGGCCGCCTCCTGCAGCGGCTCCATCAGCGCCGACAGCAAATCTTTGCCGGTAACGCGGCGGCTAATCAGCTGGGATATACCGAGAATTAACGCCCCCTCCACAGCGACCTGCACCTGGGGGTTGACCCGACCGCCGCGATCGCCTGCGGTCTGCTGCCGCCAGGTCTGCTGCACCTGCTGCACCAATTCCGCCTGCTGCGCTGGCTCTAGCCCTTGACGACTGCTGAGCACCTCGTTCAAAGGCTCCGGCGGTAAGGTTGGGGCGACTTGGCGCAGGGTTTGGGGGGGCAGCGCCGACTCCTCGACGAGGGCCTCTACTTTTTCGGCGATCGCCGCTGGGGTGATTTGGCTGAGGCTGGTGTAGTGCAGATAGTCCTCCAGCTTCTGCTGCAGAGCGGTGACGGCTTCCTGCTCTGCTTCGCTGAGGTCTGGGGGCGCGGGCGCGGCTGCATCTGGGGTGGACAGGGCGGCGATCGCATCTTGGCGGGTTCCCTCTAGCATGGTCACCAGTTCCTCAATTTGGGTTTGGGACAAGTCGCCGCGCTGCTCGAGGCTGTGGGCAAAGTCATCAGGCGCTAGGGCACTTACCTGGGGCAGTACCTGGCTCGCCGCCGCCTCTGGGTCCACCAATACCTCTTGAAATTCCTGCTGCAGGGCGTCAGATTCCAGCCGCCAGGGGGGCACCTGCTCCAGGTAGTCCTCCACATCTTCTTTGACCACTTGATTTGTTAGAGAGGCTGGCGTATCGTCCTGCAGCCAGTCCTGCAGCAGAGGAGCCGCCCGCTGCCATACCGCCTGCAGGTCCAAATCGCTCAGGTCTAGCCGCTGCCGCAGCGATCGCCTCAGCTGGCGGCTGATGTCGCTACCAGTAGCCTTTAGGTCAGGTTCAGCGGCGGACACCCCTGAGTGAGTACCCAACCGCTCCCTTATCGCCTCCGGAGTCAGCTCGTCTACGGGGGCAGTGGCAAACAGCGCCTGGACTTCCTGGAGCGGGGACCAGCGACCCGTTACCCGCTGCCACACCTGGTAGAGTCGCTCGGCGAGGTCGCTGGCCATCTCCCCCACCATCCCTAGCTCTTTTTCAAGCCAGTCGGTGAAGGTGCTGAGGCTCACCGGGGGCAGCAGCCCTTGCTGCTCCCGGTGAGCCAGCTCAGAGCGCTGCAGGGCCTGCTCTGCCTGAGGCTGCAAGGTATCTAGGCGGTACTGGGGCGGCAGGCGCTCGTCGATATACTCGTCTATTAGGGTGGGGATATCGAGCTGGCTGAGGCTGGCCTGGGTCTCTTGGCGCACCAGGTCGCTGACGGCGGCGGGGGTGAGCAAGGCCGGGGGGCTGTCCGAGCTATCGTCCCCCAGCACGGACTGCATCACGGCGCTGAGCACCGTAAAAATCTGCCTTAGCCCGGACACCGCTGAGCTAAGGATAAACCCTACCAGGGAGTTGGCCGCGCTGGTGCTGATCCAGGTCATGGCTAGCAAGTAGGCAGCCCAGATGGCCAAGCCCAGAATGCCGCCCGCAAAGGCGGTGACAGGGGAGCAGAAGCTAACGGCGGCGTAGCTGGCTACAAACAGCACCCCGTTGATGGTGAGCAGCAGCCCTAGCCCGGCGGCGAAGCTGAGGGTGCTGGCGCTGAGGGTTTGGTCCGGCTCGCCCGACTCGTCAGCATCCTCAGCTTCCTCTAGGGCCTCTGGTGGGGTGGTCCAAGCCTTACCGCCCCATAGGGTAATGCCCACCGCCAGCCCCAGGTTGGTGAGCAGCAGTTGGCAGGTAAAGGCCAGCAGCAGCCCTACTGTGAGAGCAGCGACCACTTGGGAGGCGGGGTTGGCGACGACCATACTTTTAGAGCGCCCCTATCGCTAACAAACCAGATTTGGCCAAATCTGGGAAGAGAACTTCACCCAAACGAGATGGGTTTCCCACTTTAACCGTGAAACTTGGGGTACAGCATCCCCCTAACCGGAGAGCCCTGCTGCAAATGCCGCACCACTACCGACGGCACCTCGTCGGGGCGCACCCGGCAGTACCACACCCCGTCCGGCTCCACCAGCACCATGGGGCCATTGCCGCATTGACCTAGGCAGCCGCTTTCGATGATTTCAACTGGCGTTTCACTAAACACCTCGCTAGACCCGATCTCCGCTTGAAACACCGTCAGTACCTTCGCCGCCCCCTGCTTACGACAGGTGCGGTTTTGGCATACCAGCACCTGTCGCGGGGGCTGAGTCGAATCAGGCAATCCCGATAGCCTCCAGGTCAAACCCCTTTTGAGTGAGCCACTCTTTGTTAAACAGCCGCGACTGGTAGCGACCGCCCCCGTCGCAGAGCACCGTGACGATGGTGTGGCCCGGCCCCATTTCTTTTGCCAGGGCGATCGCAGCCCCCACGTTGATGCCCACGGAGCCCCCCATAAACAGCCCCTCTTGGTCCAGCAGGTCGTACACCACCCGCAGGGCATCGTTGTCATGCACCTGCACCGCATCGTCGATGGGCACCCCTTCCATGTTGCCGGTGATACGGCTATTGCCGATGCCCTCAGTGATGGAGCTGCCCTCGGGCTTGATTTCCCCGGTTTTCACGTAGCTATATAGACCGCTGCCCATGGGGTCCGCTACCACGCATTTGACGTTCGGGTTCTTCTCTTTCAAAAACATCGCTACCCCGGCGTAGGTGCCGCCGGTGCCCGTTGCCGCCGTCCAGGCGTGGATTTTACCGCCGGTCTGGGCCCAGATTTCTGGCCCGGTGGTGCGGTAATGGGCCTCCCGGTTGGCCAGGTTGTCAAACTGGTTGGCCCAAATGGCGTTGTCCATTTCTTCTGCCAGCCGCCCGGATACCTTGACGTAGTTGTTGGGGTCCCGGTAGGGCACTGCGGGCACCGGGCGCACCTCGGCCCCCAGCATCCGCAGCATGTCCATCTTTTCTTGGGACTGGGTCTCGGGGATGACGATCAAGCAGCGGTAGCCCTTAGCGTTACAGATGTGGGCTAGGCCAATGCCGGTATTGCCAGCGGTGCCTTCCACTACCGTGCCGCCGGGCTTCAGCAGCCCCTTCTCTTCCGCATCCTGGATGATAAACAGCGCCGCCCGGTCCTTCACAGAGCCCCCCGGATTGAGAAACTCTGCCTTGCCGAGAATCTCGCACCCGGTCTCATCGCTGATGCGGTTGAGCCGAATCAGCGGCGTGTTACCTACGGTGCCAACGAATCCGTCTTTTATATCCATGCTGATGCTTACCAATGGGGCGTTCTCAAGAAGTGCTTGATGTGAATTTTAAGGCGAAACAGCCCCTAGGAAATGCCCACCATCCACCGCAGAGCCCGCACCGAGAGATGATCCAGCCGGTCAAAATCAAAGCGGTTGAGGCTTTTCACCCCCAGCGATCGCCCTAAAACAACCCCTTGATCAAAAATCCGCAGGTGGTCTTGGGTAAACCGGTAGGGATGGGGGTAAAGGAACCGGGCAGCTAGCTTAAAAATAGCGTAGTCCCACCAGCGGGTGCAGGGGTCATTGCCCATGGTAACGCCGATTACAAAGGCCTCGTCTTTTGGAGAAAAGCCCCGGCCTAAGAGAATGTGCAGGTAATCGTGGTTGCGGAGGGAGATGCTGCCCCCCAGGGCGAGGGGGCTGTCGGGGTTCTCCAGCAGCCACACAACCCTGGGGATTTTGGCGGGTGGGTCCCCCCCTAGCTCTCGGTAGGCCTGGGCCAAGGACTTGCCGTGGTCGGCTCGGCGGGCGGTGGGGGTTTCATCATTGAGCGATCGCCCATGAGCAATTGACCCTTCGGCTATGCCGGTCGTAGGTTTGGGATAGGTCATCCTGGTTAGCCTCCAATGCGCTTTAAGGTGACATCGGTGCGCTGGTTCTGGGGGCTAGCGGGGTCAATGCCCGGCAGCGGCTGGGTAAAGCCCACGCCTTGAGAGACCACCTGCAAGTTAATACCTCGCCGCTTCAGGTAGCTGGCTACTACCTGGGCCCGCTGCTCACTCAGGGTTTGGTTAAAGTCGGCAGGGCCGGTTTTAGAGGTGTGGCCCACAATGCTGAGGGCGGTGGTGGCCGGGCTAAAGTCCGCCAGCTCCTGGGCCAACTGGTCTAGGGTCCGCTGGCCTTCTGGGGTGAGGGTGATGGTTCCGGTGGTAAACTCCACGGTGCCGCGTACATTGAGGTTGCCGATGGCCGCTGCGGCCTGCACCCGCTGGGGGCTAACGGTGGGGGTTGCCGGAGCACCTTGGGTGAGCTGGGCCGCCAGGTCTGGATCTGCTGCTTTAATGGCCTCAATACGCCGCTGGCTGCTGGCGATCGCCGCCTCAATGAAGGACGGGTCGTAAAGAGAGGTGGGGTCAGCGGAGGCAACGGGCTCCCCCGCCAGGGCCAAGATCGCCTCGGTAGAGCGAATGCGCTTATCTAAGGTGCCGTCGGTGAACCACTGCCCCGCCTCTTGGCTGGTGAAAAAGTCGATGCCTCCTAACACCGCCTCCGCTTCTTCAGGAGAGAGCCCGCCGTCGGTGGCAATTTGATTGATGAGGGGGGCGCCCATCAGCACATCGGCATGCTGGTAGTAGGCCGTCATCACCGCCTGAAGCACCTCCGGCTGGGCCAGTAGCCCATCGCTAGCCACCATCACATCGATGATGGAGTAGGGCACATCCTGGCTGCTGAGGGCGACGGTATTGCCCGCCTGCAGCGCTTGGGAGACATCGGGCTCCCACAGTACCGCCACCGCCACGCTGGGGTCTTCCTGCAGCAGTTGGTACGCCTGGGGGGAATCTTCCACCTCCACCACCTGAAAGTCCGCTAGGTTGAACTGCTCAAACTTGATGTCCAGCAGGCGGGCCAGGTATTCACTGGGGGTGCCAGCTGCGTACACCAGCTTCAGCTCGGTGTGCTGTGCCCTGAGGGTAGCGAGGTCATCTAGGCTTTTGAGCTGCGGGAACCGGCTAGTATTGAGCACCGCGGCATCGGCCCCGATGGTCCGGTCAATCAAGCCAACGATTTTGCCGGCGGGGCGGTGGGTTAGGTACTGGTCCAGCGTGGTTACAATCAAGTCCGCACCTTGGCCAAGCTGCGCCGCTCGCTGCCCCTGGTCTAGCTCCTGCTGGTAGCACAAGCCGAGGTCGTGGCCGGGGAGGACCTGTTCAGCGGCTAGGGCTCGCAGGGAGCTGTAGCCGGAGAAGCTGTCTCCCAGCAAGGTCAATTGTGTCTCGCTGTCGGGGCACTGCTGCTGGATAGCGGCGGGAGTTCCCGCAATTAGCCCGTCGAAGCCGGGGGCAGTTAGCCTATAGGCCTGGAAT
>JBCCAG010000815.1:0-2128 GCA_039814955.1 Cyanobacteria bacterium P01_A01_bin.135 | reverse complement strand
GTGGCGTAATCATCACCATCACCAAATAGAATTTGTTTAGGTAAGCTGGGTCGAGGAGTACTAGATACAGAAGTGGGCGCTAGGCCGCCTTTTGCTGATTCGATTGTGGTAGCTCAACAGATTCGACGCTTGATCTATTTCCCGACTGCAATCGATATAGGCTAGCGCCCTGCTGCATTGCTCTGAGTGATTTCTTGTCTGCTGCAATCAGACGGTTGAGAAAAATTTGCGGTATCCAAGAGATAACAAAAATTGAGCCAACGGCAAAAATTGGGGTAATCATTTAGAAGCCTTAATTGATGTCTTGCGGTTAAGGGCTATTTGGAATTATTCGTAGAGCTGTTTGCCTGCAGGGTAGGCATTGCCCACCCTGCAACGGGTCGACAACTACCGCACAAATGCCAGCGTCAGGCTGTCGTGCGCTAAGAAGTGATCCAAGTGGAAAGCCCGATCCTCAGTCTTGAGCAGGATCTCCTCATACAGGTAGCGGGTGGCGCGATCGCCGACGCTCTCAGCCTGAACTGCCAAACGGCGCAATAGACCAATCACCGCCTGCTCAGCGGCGAGGTCGTTTTCAATCATTTGGCGGCAGGTGTAGATGCCGTCGGGCTCTGGGGTAAAGCAGCACAGGTCTGCCAGCACAGAAAAGCTACCGGCAGGGACACCGCCCAAACCGTTTAGCCGTTCCGCGACGTCGTGGGCATGGCCCTGGGTGGCGTCGTAGCCCTCTTGAAAAAACTCGTGGATGGAATAGAACTCGGCCCCTTCAATCACGAAGTGGTGCTTTTGATACTGCAGGTATAAGGCCTGAAAGCTGGCGTATACCAAATTCAATCCTTCGCAAACGGGAGTTGTCACCTCTTTTTCTAAGGCGACGGGGTTATCTCCTACTTCACCAAAAGCACGGACAAGGGTTTGGGTAGTCATATAGTTGCTCCAATGGATATCAGTAATGGGTTCAAACGCAAAAGGTGTTGGGGACAGAATTCCCCGGTCGTATCGCTTGCTTTGAGTTTCCTCCTTAGATAAAGGCAGCTAAATCAGGAATTAGCAGAGCATCTCTCCCGGCTCTGCCAACATTGCTCCAGCCAGTCTGCTTGCTCTTGGCGAGAGGTTAGAAACTGACGCAGGGTGCTCCGGACGAGCACGAGGGCCAAGGCGTGATCAACCTTGACCCGCAAGGTCCCATCTGCCGGACAGGCAGATGGAATATCGAGCTCTTGCAGCCGGTGATGAATCGACCAGCGATCGCACCGCTGCACGGAAACAATCTGCCCGCGTTGGGCGATAGGCGCAGACTTATTCATGGGGTCAAAACTCCAGTGGGGATGGTGAGGATGAGCGAAGGGTTTGCACTTGAGCTTCTAGTGCTTCAATGCGGTCTAGCAGTAGGCGTAAGGTGGCCGCTCCCGTATCGGGAAGCTTGGAATGCTCTAATGGCGTGGCGATGGTGTTGCAGCGGCAGACATTACGGTTGGGAATGCCAACCGCCGTGCAGCGGGCCGGAACGTCCGTCAAAACGACTGAGCCGGCACCCACGCGGGCATAGCTGCCGACAGAAATATTGCCGAGGATCTTGGCGCCGGTCCCAATCACCACGCGATCGCCGACGGTGGGGTGGCGCTTGCCGGTTTCCTTGCCGGTGCCGCCAAGGGTGACGCCCTGGTAGATCAGCGTGTAGTCCCCCACAATAGCGGTCTCGCCAATCACAACGCCCATACCGTGGTCGATGAACAGGCCCTTACCCAGTCGAGCTCCCGGATGGATCTCAATTCCAGTGAAGAACCGAGCCAGGTGGGAAATGAGGCGGGGCAAGAACTCAACCTTGCGGTTGTGGAGGCGATGGGCTAGGCGATAGGCGGCGATCGCATGGAGGCCGGGGTAGCAGCACAGCACTTCGAACCAGCCACGGGCTGCCGGATCGCGCTCAAAGATAATAGCGAAGTCGGCAGCTAGGGGCAGCTGCTGCAGCCGCGCCCTCAAGGCAGGTAGCAGTCGTTGCACTTTAAGAAGCTGTGGCAGGGCAAAGCACATGGCGCTGAAGGAAGCTGTGTTTTCCTGCTTATACCAAGCGCAATTTTTGTAGGGCGATGGCTGGGGCCGAATCCAGAATTACTAGGGTTATTAC
>JBCCAG010000887.1:0-1814 GCA_039814955.1 Cyanobacteria bacterium P01_A01_bin.135 | reverse complement strand
GTCTTGCCAGCGGCGGGGAACCCTGACTGAGCTGCCCCGGTCTCTTAGAAAGTGCAGCATCTCGCCGCGAATGTAGGGAACCGCAAAGGAGCTGAAAGCGCAGCCCTGGGTAGGGTCAAAGCGTTCAATGGCGCGAATTAGACCAATGTGGCCGATTTGCTCCAAATCCTCGTAGGGCTCAGCGCACTGGTGGCTAATCCGGTGAGCAATCTTGCGAACGAGACCGACGTTAAGCTGCACGAGTTGGTTGCGCAGCTTAACTGAGGGATTGCGGTAGTACTCCATCAGGAGTTCAATGCTTTTAGTCCGAACTGAAGAAAGGGTCGCCATGAGTCAAAGGGAAGTAGGAACTGCAAGTTGAGCCTATTCTCTTCAGTTTTCCGCATGGAAGACTATCGTTATTACACGGGACCCCCCCACCAGGCTTTGGCAGGATTCAGAATAAATACCGATTCATTTTATTCATAGGAGAGGTAAAAAACTCTGATTGGCCATTCCCGCGCAACGGACAATTGCGTAGGGTAACCATGATTGGACGGGAGCTGCCGCACTGCCAACTTGTTTTCACTAAGAACCCCATCGCTCGCAGGGGCCCGTCGCTTGCAGGAGAAAGTCCCCTGGGCAGGCGGGAGGCAAAAGCGGTAAGCTCGATGGATAACGCTAGGACGCAGTAATAAGCAACCATGCTAGACCTTGGAGACTTTAAGCGAGAAACAGAGATGCTGGTAGACCGCCTGGGCAAAGCCCAGGAGTATCTTTGACGTTCCCGCACTGACAGCCAAAATCCAGGACTTAGAAGCGCTGGCGGCTCAGCCAGATTTTTGGGATGACCAGACGACGGCTCAACAGACCCTACAAACTCTTACCGATCTCAAATCTAACCTTCAGCAGATTGACAACTGGCGTTCTGATATCCAGGATACCCAAGCTGCGCTAGAACTACTCGAATTAGAGGCCGATCAATCGCTGATTGACGAAGTGACGCAAACCGTCACCCGGCTAGATCGAGAGCTAGAGCAGTGGGAGCTACAGCAGCTCCTCTCCGCACCTCACGACAGATCGGGGGCGGTGCTCACCATCAACGCCGGAGCGGGGGGCACCGATGCCCAGGACTGGGCGGAGATGCTGCTGCGCATGTACACCCGCTGGGCAGAGCAACATGGCTTTCGCGTCAGCTTGGCCGAGATCTCGGAAGGAGATGAGGCCGGAATCAAATCGGCGACCCTGCAGGTGGAGGGGCGCTACGCCTATGGCTATCTCAAGAGCGAAAAGGGTACCCACCGGCTGGTGCGTATTTCCCCCTTTAATGCCAACGGCAAGCGGCAGACCAGCTTCGCCGGGGTAGAGGTGATGCCCGTGCTGGACACTACCATTGACCTGGATATTCCCGACAAAGATCTAGAAATCACCACCTCCCGCTCCGGCGGTAAGGGGGGACAGAACGTCAATAAGGTGGAAACTGCGGTACGGATCACCCATTTACCTACGGGCATCGCTGTCCGCTGCACCCAGGAGCGATCGCAGCTCCAGAATAAAGAAAAGGCCATGGCCCTGCTGAAGGCCAAGCTCCTGGTCATTGCTGAAGAGCAGCAGGCCCAGCAGATTGCCGATATCCGGGGGGACATGGTGGAAGCCGCTTGGGGCAACCAAATCCGTAACTATGTGTTCCATCCCTACCAGATGGTGAAGGACCTGCGCACCCAAGTAGAGACCACTGCCGTCGACGACGTGATGAACGGGGCGCTGGATGCCTTTATTGAAGCCTACCTGCGGCAAGACACCCTGATGCCGGATGGGGCTACCGCCGTCTAGGG
>JBCCAG010000231.1:0-5858 GCA_039814955.1 Cyanobacteria bacterium P01_A01_bin.135 | reverse complement strand
GCTGAGGTGCTTAAACTTGGAGATGTCAGTGCTATTGATAAGGGCGTAAATGCGTTACAAACTACTTGGCAACAGCGGTCTACGGGTCTCAGAACTGTGCCTGGGCACCATGACCTTTGGCGAGGACTGGGGCTGGGGAGCCTCAAAGGAGGAGAGCAAAAAGATCTACGACCTGTTTCGAGAATCGGGGGGCAACTTCATTGACACCGCCAATATCTACACCAACGGCACCAGTGAGAAGTTCTTGGGTGAGTTCATGGCCGCCGAGCGCGAGCATGTTGTTCTAGCAACCAAGTATACCAACGGCTTTGGCGACGGCAACCCCAATGGAGCAGGCAACCAGCGTAAAAGTATGGTGCAGTCGGTAGAGGGCAGCCTCAAGCGCCTAGGCACTGACTACATTGACCTGCTGTGGCTACATACCTGGGATTTCATGACGCCCCCACAGGAGGTGATGCGGGCCTTTGATGACTTGGTGCGCTCGGGCAAGGTCCTCTATATCGGCATCTCTGACGCACCGGCCTGGGTCGTTTCTCAATGCAACACCCTGGCGGAGCTGCGGGGCTGGACCCAGTTCATTGGCCTGCAGGTGGAGTACAGCCTAATTCAGCGGGATCCAGAACGGGATCTGCTGCCCATGGCAAAAACTCTAGATATCGGCGTGACGGCCTGGTCGCCGCTGGCCAGTGGCTGGCTGACGGGCAAGTACACCCAGGGGGGGCAAGGCAATTCAGGCAGCGACGCCCGGCGGTTAGACAACGAAATGATGTCCGGGTTCGTAGACCAAAACGACCGCAACCAAGCGATCGCTCAAACTGTGGACCAGATAGCGGCACAGAGCGAGCATAGCCAGGCGCAAATTGCCCTGGCTTGGCTGCAGCACCGAGGCGTCATTCCCATTGTCGGGGCGCGCAAGGTATCCCATGTGGAAGACAACCTCAAATGCACCGAGGTCACGCTCACGGAAGCTCAGATTCAGCAACTAGACGAGGTAAGCCAAATCGATTTGGGCTTCCCCCATAACTTCTTTGGCGCTGAGATGGTGCGTAACTTCGTCTACAATGGCACCTTCGACCAACTCGAGCCCCACCGCTATGCTCAGGTGACGTCCAGGTAAAATGAAGCGGCTTCAAGGTGGGTTGCTGCAGCCCACCGTCCCAGGCTCACCCATGTCTCTACCCGACTTCAGCACCGTCTACGCCCAGCTTACCGACGACTTGCAGCGGGAGAATGAGCTGGTCAGCCAGATGATCCGTGGCTGTGTGGAGCACCGCTGGGCCTTGAGCGCTGAGGAGCAAGAGATAGCAACAGCCATTATTTACAACGCATTCGAGACCTATGCGGTGGAGCGGGGCATGCCTCTGGCAGCGGCGGAGCAGTTTTGCGAAGCCCATCTAGAGCAGTTGATTCAGCAGATTCAGTCCTGTTTGTAGGGGGGAAGCCTCCAGCTCGACGGCTTAAACTCCAGCAGGGAAGTTAGCACCTGGTCCGCGGCGCTGTACTGGGCGGTAAACTCTGGGAGTTCAGGCACAGCCACAACGGCCATGTCTGCCGCTCGCGCTGCGGTGACCCCCGCAAGCGAATCCTCCATCACTAAGCAACTATCGGGGGATGCCCCCAAGCGCTGGGCCGCTAGCAAAAAGATGTCAGGGGCGGGTTTACCCGCAGCGAGCTCCGGGTCTTCACCGGTCACCACACAGCTAAACAGGTTCATCCAAGGGTGATGCCGCTTTTTCAGGTCGAAGTGCTGCTGAGAGGAGCTAGTGGCGATCGCTTGAGGGATACCATGGATGCGCAGGTGCTCTACGAGCTGACGGGCTCCAGGTTTGGCTTCAGCTTTGGGATACATCTGGGGGACCAGCGCCGCCTTCTCAGCCAGATAATCCTCGCAGGTCAGGGGCAGCGCCAGCCGGTCTACCAAGATTTGGGCTGAGTCCTGTGCGTTGCGGCCTGCCGTCAGAGACAAGGTTTCTTGATCTAGGGTTTTACCATAGCGGCCCGCAATCGTACTGGCGATCGCCGCAATTAGCGGTTCCGTATCGAGGAGGAGGCCATCGACATCAAAGATGACGTGGGTAATAGAAGGCATGGCGCTATTGGGGCAGCTCCTGAATAAAATAGCGCGAAGTATCCTCGATGGGAGAGCGGTATAGGGTCAAGCGATTGCCGTTCTCGAGTTCAAACACTCGGTATACCGCTTGGGTCGCCGTTAGCTGCTGCTCAGGCGCAATGCCGGCATTCTCAGGGAAATAGCCGCCCCGCTCCACCAGCCGGTATCCGTCTAAAATAGTGAACGCCTGATTGAAGACAGCTTGAAAGTCTCCAGCAAAATAGGTGTCGGTCTCTAGGTCCACCAACGTCCCCTGAGACACCACGCTGGGTTCAGAGAAGGAAATTTCCTCGAACAGCTCAAGTTGGGTTTTACCGCTCTCGGTCAGGGTCTGTGCTGCAACCACCGGAGCCAGTAGAGCCCCGGCGAGGATCGCCCAGATCAAGGCAGCAGCCCGAAGAGTCATTAGCATAACGGAGTCAAGGGGATATCGCTTAGCACTTTAATCATAGAGGATGGGGCTAAGTCCGTAGCTGCAATTAAACGAAAGGGGGAGTGCCCCCCGGCCGGGGGCACTCCCTATACCATTCAAGACGCCACCATAGCCTTAACGCTGTGGCTAGAGCTTTTGCACAAAGGTAGACAGCCGCTCTAGTCCCTTTTGCAGCTCTTCAAGGCTCGCGGAATAGGAAAGGCGAATATAGTCATCGGACCCAAAGGCTACGCCAGGGATTGCCGCAACGTGGTAATGCTCCAGCAGCTTGGTGCAAAAGTCCATGGAGGAGAGCCCCGTTTTGCTGATGTTGGGAAATAGGTAAAAAGCTCCATTAGGCTTAATGCAGCTCAACCCAGGGATAGCGTTGATCCCCTCTAGCATCACCTGCCGCCGCTGGGTAAAAGCTGCCTTCATGGTCTCTACGCAGTCCTGGGGTTCATTCAGGGCGGCGATCGCCCCATATTGCGCAAAGGTGCAGACGTTGGAGGTGCTATGGCCCTGCAGCAGGCTAGTGGCTTTGATGATTGGCTCTGGCGCAGCCAGGTAGCCCACACGCCAGCCAGTCATGGCGTAGGCCTTGGCAAACCCGTTACTCGTGATGGTGCGCTCAAACATCTCCGGGCTCGCGGCCCCGATGCTGAGGTGCTCGGCCCCATCGTAGAGAATCTTTTCGTAAATCTCGTCAGAAACCACCCAGACATCATGCTCCACCAGCACATCTGCCAATGCCCGAATGTGGTCTGGGCTATACACCATCCCGGTGGGGTTGGAGGGAGAGTTGAGCACAAATAGCTTGGTATTGGGCGTAATTGCCTGCCGTAGCTGCTCTGGGGTGATGCAGAAGCCGTTAGCCTCCTCCGTTGGGACAATCACTGGGGTGCCCCCGGCTAACTTCACCATCTCGGGATAGCTGACCCAGTAGGGACTGGGGATGATCACCTCATCCCCTGGCCCAATCAAAGCCATCATCAAGTTGTACAAAGACTGCTTGCCGCCGTTGGTAACAGCAATGTTGCTGGGGCTGTAGCCCAGTCCATTATCCCGCTGCAGCTTTTGGGCGATCGCCTCCCGGAGCTTAGGCTCCCCCGCCACCGGGCCATAGCGGGTTTTGCCATTATCTAGGGCCTGCTTTGCCGCTTCGCAGACATGGGCGGGGCTATCAAAATCAGGCTCCCCAGCGGTGAAGCTGCAGACATCGACGCCCTCAGCTTTCATGGCGTTAGCTTTGGCGGTAATCGCCAATGTTAGCGAGGGTTGAACCTGTTTCAGTCGTGCTGCTAGCCCCATGGATACCTGCCTTTACCTGCCCTAACCCGCCGCCACAGCACCGCCCTGTCACCGTAAGGCTGGGACAACTGAACCGTGCTACCGCTTGGCTAGATATTTAAATCACATCCAACCTAGGGTACTTTAAGCGGCGAGAGGGCGGCAACCCATGTCAGGCAATAGTAACATCGGGGGAAAGATACACATCCTGAATGGCGTGAAACAGCTTAATGCCTTGCTCCATAGGTCGCTGAAAGGTTTTACGACCCGAGATCAGGCCGCAGCCGCCCGCCCGCTTGTTGATCACCGCCGTGCGCACTGCCTCGGCAAAGTCACTCTCCCCGGAAGCTCCGCCTGAGTTGATTAGCCCCGCCCGCCCGGCGTAGCAGTTGAGCACCTGATAGCGGGTCAAGTCGATGGGATGGTCGCTGGAAAGATCGCTGTATACCCGGTCATCGGTGCGGCCATACTTTTGGCCCGTACCTTCGGCTACCGCTTTGTAGCCGCCGTTGAGGAGCGGCAGCTTTTGCTTAATGATGTCTGCCTGGATCGTCACTCCCAGGTGGTTGGCTTGCCCTGTTAGATCAGCAGCCACATGGTAGTCCTTGTCCTGCTTAAAGGCGCTGTTGCGCAGGTAGCACCAGAGGATTGTCGCCATGCCCAGCTCGTGGGCCCGGGCAAAGGCGCGGCTCACTTCCTGAATCTGGCGACTGGAATTCTCAGAGCCAAAGTAGATAGTCGCGCCAATGGCCACCGCCCCCAGATTCCAGGCCTGGTCCACTGAGCCGTAGAAAATCTGGTCGTTCTCGTTGGGGAAGGTGAGCAGCTCGCTGTGGTTGAGCTTGACGATGAAGGGAATCTGGTGGGCGTAGCGGCGCGACACGCTGCCCAAAACCCCGAGGGTGGTGGCGACGGCGTTACACCCCCCTTCGATAGCCAGCTTAATGATGTTCTCGCTGTCAAAATAGATGGGATTGGGGGCAAAGGATGCGGCAGCGGAATGCTCGATGCCCTGGTCCACCGGCAGAATCGATAGGTAGCCGGTATTTGCTAACCGCCCGGTACTGTAGAGCTGCTGGAGGCTGCGCAACACTTGGGGGCTGCGATCGCTCTGCAAAAAGATACGCTCCACCCAGTCTGGCCCTGGCAGGTGCAGCAGATCTTTAGAAATCTTGGCGCTATGGGTTAGCAGACTCTCAGCCTCGTCGCCCAAGTAGGATTCGATGGACTGGCCGGATTGAGTAGGGGCGGCAACCATGGCAATCTCCTCAGTGAATACAGCACAACGAATTTAATGCTACGCAGCCAACCTGATAATCAGATGAACTGCCTTTAGGGTAGCTCGTCAAAACCTCGGCTGGGCTTATCGCCGCGTATGGATGTCCCGGCTTGACCCACACCACACACCGTCGGCCTTAAGGGGCCCTTGATCTAGGCTTCGCCAAGTTCGGGGAGGTCTACATCGCCACTCCTAGCCCTTTACGCCGTACTTTCCGGCGCTGGTAGTTTGGATGGACCTCGCCCACTTTAAGCCATACGCTAGCGAGCTTCACTGAAACCGCTTGCCCTCTAGCTCGCCAAATATTCCCGCATATCCGTCTGGCGCTTGCGTAGCTTGGTAAGCGCTTCCCGCTCAATCTGACGCACCCGCTCGCGGCTGATATCCAGCATGGCCCCGATCTTAGCCAAGGTCATGGTCTGGCCGTCCTGGAGGCCAAAGCGTAGAGACAGCACCTCCTGCTGCTGGGGCGTCAGGTCAGCCATCAGCTTGGCAAGCTCTGTCTTCAGGGAAGATTGAGCGGCGTAGTCCTCAGGGGATTGGCCGTCATCTTCTAGCAGCTCGCCGAGCTCGGTATCCTGGTTGTCTCCCACCCGCAGGTCTAACGACAGGGGCAGTCGGGAGCGCTCCAGGTATTCCCGCACCTGCTTGGTGGTCAGGTCGAGCTCTTGGGCAATTTCTGCCACGGTGGCAGAACGGCCATGCTCTTGGGCGAGCTGACGCTGCACCTTTTTGATCTTGTTGAGCTTTTCGGTGATGTGAATGGG
>JBCCAG010000566.1:0-3298 GCA_039814955.1 Cyanobacteria bacterium P01_A01_bin.135 | reverse complement strand
CTTGAAGTCCACCGTGCGGCCCTGGGAGTCGGTCACCCGGCCATCATCCAGGATTTGCAGCATGATGTTGAACACATCGGGGTGAGCTTTTTCGATTTCATCGAACAGCACTACGGAGTAGGGGCGACGGCGGATGGCCTCGGTGAGCTGGCCTCCCTCGTCATAGCCCACGTATCCCGGAGGCGCCCCCACCAGGCGAGAGACCGAGTGCTTCTCCATGTACTCCGACATGTCGATGCGCACCATGGCCTCTTCCGTGTCGAACATGTAGTTGGCCAGGGCCTTGGCCAGCTCGGTTTTACCGACGCCCGTGGGGCCGAGGAAGATGAAGCTGGCGATGGGGCGGTTGGGGTCAGACAGACCCGCGCGCGATCGCTGGATGGCGTCCGATACCGCCGTCACCGCCTCTTCCTGACCAATCACTCGCTCGTGCAGCACGTCTTCCAGCTGCAGCAGCTTCTGCATCTCGGACTCGACGAGTTTGCTCACCGGAATACCGGTCCATTTAGAGATGATTTCAGCAATGTCGGACTCGGTCACCTCTTCCCGCAGCAGCGTGGAACCGGTGCCCTGGACATCAGCTAGCTTGGACTCGGTCTCTTCGAGCTGGCGCTGCAGGTCAGTCAACTTGCCGTAGCGCAGCTCCGCCGCTTTATTCAGGTCGTAGTTGCGCTCCGCCTCAGGAATCTCCACATTCACGATGTGGTCGATCTGCTGCTTCAGGTCACTGCGGCCCTGGAGAATGTCTTTCTCGGCTTGCCACTGGGCTTTCAGCCCCGCCTGCTCTTCCTTGTTGTTAGCCAGCTCCCGCTCTAGCCGCTCCCGCCGCTCCAGGGAACCAGGATCGGTCTCCTGCTGCAGCGATCGCAGCTCCATTTCCATCTGCAGGATGCGGCGGCTGACCTCGTCTAGCTCCTCAGGGTTGGAGGTGATCTCCATCTTCAGCTTGGCGGCGGCTTCGTCCACCAGATCAATGGCCTTGTCCGGCAAGAAGCGATCGCTGATGTACCGGGTGGAAAGCGTCGCCGCCGCAATTAGGGCATTATCCGAAATCCGCACGTTGTGGTGGGTCTCATAGCGGTCTTTCAGCCCCCGCAAAATCGAAATCGTGTCTTCGATGGTGGGCTGGTCGATATACACCTGCTGGAAGCGGCGCTCTAGGGCGGCGTCCTTTTCAATGTACTTGCGGTACTCGTCTAGCGTGGTGGCCCCAATGCAGCGCAGCTCGCCCCGGGCCAGCATGGGCTTCAGTAGGTTGCCGGCGTCCATGGCTCCCTGGGTGGCCCCCGCGCCAACGACGGTATGGATCTCGTCGATGAACAGGATGATTTGGCCGTCCGAGTCGGTGACTTCCTTCAGCACCGCCTTCAGCCGTTCCTCAAACTCCCCCCGGTACTTGGCCCCGGCAATCAGGGCTCCCATGTCCAGGGCAATCAGCTTGCGGTCCTTCAGGGATTCGGGCACGTCGCCGTTGATAATCCGCTGGGCCAACCCCTCGGCAATTGCGGTCTTACCCACGCCCGGCTCGCCAATCAGCACCGGGTTGTTCTTGGTGCGGCGCGACAGGATCTGCACCGTGCGGCGAATCTCATCGTCGCGGCCAATCACCGGGTCCAGCTTGCCCTCCCGCGCCGATAGGGTCAAATCGCGGCCATATTTTTCTAGGGCCTCGTACTTGCCCTCGGGGTTTTGGTCGGTCACTTTCTGGTTGCCTCGAATTTGGTCGATCACACCTTTGAGCTTGGCTTCGGTAAGCTTGAACTCCTTAAACAGGGCCTTGCCGAAGCGGTCGTCCTTGGCATAGGCCAGCAGCAGGTGCTCAATAGAAATATAGTCGTCTTCGTAGTCCTTGCGCTGCTTTTCCGCTTGGTCTAATAGCTGGTCCAGCGATCGCCCCAGGTATACCGAAGACGATGCGCCCGACACCTTGGGCTTACCGTTGATGAACTGCTCGGTGAAGTCCCGCACCTTTTGCACCGGGACATCGGCTTTGTTAAACACGCTGGTGGCCAATCCCTCTTGTTCCAGCAGCGATCGCATCAGGTGCTCTGTCTCGATCTGCTGCTGCTGGGCCTGCTTTGCCATGTCAGGAACCCGAGCGATCGCTTCCCACGCTTTTTCCGTGAACTGGTTGGGGTTAGTCGGCTGCATGTGAATTTCTGTCGGTTCATTCGCTATATCCAGATTCTATAAATAGGGGCCACACCGCCGGGATCGGTGTCCACGCCTTTGGATAGGGGCATTGCCGCCCTTTGGCGATTCTTCAGGGATAGACGCTGCCGCATTCCGATGTGATGGTAGCTGTACCTCCAACATTCAGCTTTCTATCTCTTGAGTGATGGAATCCGAAACTCAGTTTGGATAAAGTCGTAGCAATTCAAAGATGCCGGCTAACCTACTGATGCATCTGTGACAACTGGCAGCGGGCTTATTGCTCAAAACCTGATTTTTGCGCAGACTTGCTCGGCAGGCCAGCCAATCATTGGATGATTACACAACTTGATTACTGGGAGGCTGTTATGGGAATTGAAGAGCGAATTGAGGCAACTGCCAAAAACATTGAGGGTAAAGTTCAGGCCGCAGCGGGTGAGCTGACCGGCGACGCTAAGGACAAGGCCGAGGGCCGTGCCAAGCAAGCTGAGGCTCAGGGCCAGCACGCGGTGGAGAACGTCAAGGATAATCTGAAGAAGAACATCGACAAGATCTAGCGCCTGCTGCGCTCGACGGTATCGTTCTTAGGGAAGGACAGGGCTCGGCTCTGTCCTTTTAAGTATCAAAGGCTAGGCCCAGCAGCAGGCATGCGCTGTCGTCACCAGCGCTAATGGCATAGGTCTGCGATTCCGTGCTTGCCGCGACAGCAAGCATACCCGCCCTAAAGGTTGTTCCGTTGATGCGGCAGATGCCTTCCAGGACTAAGAGGCAATGTCCTGTGTAGTGATAGTGCTCTGGAGATGCGCTTTTAATCAGTTGACCCCCCATGCCGCCCCCAGACTGTAGCGGGACGCAGTAGATTTTGACGCCTGCTCGGACTGCTTCGAAGGGATGGGATAACTCATCCCTAAGGATAGCCGCGTTGAACTGAACTGGCCTGTAGGATCGGATGCGCTCAGTGTTCGCAAAGTCGGGAGGTGCAGCATAGGCCAGCAGAAAAAAGCCTCGACTTTCTGAGATGGCGTGCCCGCTGCCCGGTGGGTTGAAGTACAGCGAGCCGGTCGGGTAGCAGCCTTTTTCATCCCGCTGCTGACCCTCGATGACGTACACAGCCTCGGTCATGGCGTGGTAGTGGAGCCCGATGCGG
>JBCCAG010000453.1:0-3977 GCA_039814955.1 Cyanobacteria bacterium P01_A01_bin.135 | reverse complement strand
ATGGGGCAGCGAGAGCGGCTAGTGTTGATGGCGGAGGACGAGCTGGTTCAATACAGCACCGATGCTCTGAAGATGGAGCGGCTGCGGCGCAAAATTGGCCTGTCAGTGAGCGCTGCTGAGCAAAAAAAGATCAAGCAGGAGCTCCAAGAAGAGCTGTCCGGCTCATTTATTCAAGAGATTGTGGAAAATCAGCGGCAGCTTGTGGCCCTGCCGCTTTGGGGCATTGGCGGCTTGGGGCTGCTATTTGGCATTTCTTTTCGTCAGCCCCTGGACTTTTTTGCTCCGCTGCTGGCGTTTCCCCTGGCGTTTAACCTACAGAAATGGGGATGGCGGCTGCAGGCGAAACGCCTGGTGGTCAAAACCTTGGAAGATATTGAGCAGCGGGTAGCGTCCCCCCAATCGGAAGAGACCGCTTGACGAGCTCAATCGAAGTAAAGTTCTACAACTACGCGCAAAGATTCGTAACCCCCCAGCGAGGCCTTGTCCCCTCAAAGGTAAGCTGAGAGCACGGCAGACGAAATCGCCACAAGTCGTCTTTGGATTGACCCGATTGATCCGCTTCAACCCGCGTTCTTCATAAGAACCACTGGCGATGCCTGCCGCTGCATTCGCCACAGTGCGGCGTCACTACCCCCTTCAGATCGCCGCCAATATGCCAGCTAAGCAAAGGAGAATTGTCTTATGGCTCGTAGGGTTCTTTCCGGTGCTCGCAACGTTGCCATCGTTGGCCCATACTTGAGCGGCAAAACTACGCTGCTCGAAAGTCTGCTGTCGGTCAGTGGTGCAACGACCCGCAAAGGCAGCGTCACGGGCGGCACCAGCGTTGGTGACGCTGCCCCTGAAGCCCGCGCCCGGCAGATGGGCATTGATGTCAACATTGCCAGCACCGAGTACAATGATGTCCGCTTTGCCTTCCTCGATTGCCCCGGCTCCGTAGAACTAGTGCAGGAGGCATACAACGTTCTTGTTGGTGTGGATGCCGCCGTTGTGGTCTGTGAGCCCGACCCGGAGCGCATGTTCACCCTGTCGCCGCTGTTCCAGTTTTTGGACGCCTGGGAGATTCCCCACCTGGTTTTCATCAATAAGATGGAGCGGGCTATCACTGAGATTCGCCCGCTGCTAGACGCCCTTAAAGCCGTATCCTCCCGGCCTTTGGTGCTGCACCAGTACCCAATTACCGAAGATAGTAATCTCAAAGGCTATATCGACTTGGTGAGTGAGCAGGCTTACCACTACCATCCCGGTGCCCCTGCCGACCCCATCCCCCTCCCTAAATCATTGCGGGAAGCAGAGCAGGCCGCGCGGGAGAAAATGTTAGAGACCCTAGCTGACTTCGACGATCATCTGCTTGAAGAGCTTCTCGAAGACATCGAACCCTCTCAAGATGAGCTCATTCGCGACCTCAAGCTAGACCTAAAAGCCGACCTGATCGTGCCGGTGCTCATTGGCTCGGCGCAGGCAGACTTTGGCGTTCGCCCCCTGCTTGATATGTTAGTGCGCGAAGCCCCCGAGCCCCAAGCCGCCGCCGAGCGCCGCCATCTCAGCGCTGACGCTACCCCCGTGCTGCAGGTGCTTAAAACCAGCTATACCCCCCAGGGCAGCAAGCTCTCCATCGCGCGGGTGTGGCAAGGCCCTCTGCGGGAAGGCGACGTACTGCAGCAGGGTCGCATCGGCGGGATAGCCTGTCTCACAGGGCAGAATCACGAGAGTGTCGCCCAGGCGGAAGCGGGGTCGGTGGTGGCGCTAATGCGCATGGACGACGTCCGCACTGGCGATACCCTGAGCTTGGACCTCTACCTCTCGTTGCCAAAGGCTGAGGTGGTCACCCCGGTTTATGCCTTAGCCATTACCCCGGAGCAGCGCAGCGACGACGTAAAGCTGAGCAGCGCTTTAACCAAGCTAGTAGATGAGGACCCCTCCCTGGTGTGGGAGCAGCATGGCGACACCCACGAGGTGATTTTGTGGGGCCAGGGGGATATTCAGCTCAAGATTGCCCTAGACCGGCTGCGCCATAAGTACGGCCTGGCAATGACGACCCACATGCCCCACGTGCCCTACAAAGAGACTATCCACCAGTCCGCCAGCGCTATTCACGGACGCTACAAGCGCCAGTCCGGTGGCCATGGCCAGTTTGGGGATGTGTACTTGGACATCGCTCCGCTGCCCCGAGGGGGCGGTGTCGCCTTTAACAACACCATTGTCGGTGGCGTGGTGCCCAAGCAGTACATTCCCGGCGTAGAGGGCGGGGTGAGGGAGTATCTCACCCACGGGCCGCTGGGCTTCCCGGTGGTGGACGTTAGCATCACCCTAGTAAACGGCTCTTACCATACGGTGGATAGCTCTGAACAAGCCTTCCGGCAAGCGGCGCGGCTAGCGATGCAGGAAGGGCTGACGGCCTGCAAACCCAAGCTGCTGGAGCCGATTTTGTCGGTAACGGTATCCGTCCCCGCGAGCTTTACCGCTAATGCCCTACGGCTGGTGAGTACCCGGCGCGGGCAGATCTTGGGCTATGAGGCTAAGGCGGACTGGCAAGGCTGGGACGATGTGACGGCCTATCTGCCCCAGGCGGAGATGCAGGACTTCATTATTGAGCTGCGATCGCTGACCATGGGGGTAGGCTCCTTCCGCTGGCAGCAAGACCACCTGCAGGAGGTGCCAGATAAGCTTACGGAGCGGATTCTGGCCATATTGGCGGAGGAGCGAGAAGTAGCCCATTAAGCTGACCCACCAGGCTTGATTAGCAATAGCGATCGCCACGAGTAGAGGCTTTGTCCTCACCTCTGTGGCGATCACTGCTTTGTAGGGGTTCAGCTACCTACTGCCTCTGAATAGGCGAGGCTCCGCAAAGTCGTTGAACGCACAGATGTCCTCCCGTGTTGGGGTGCCGGCTGCAGACTGCTGCCGCCCCTGTCGAAGCCTTTTTGGTGCTGGGACGCCTTAGGAGCCAAGTGACGCGTACCCTACACAAATGATTGCGGCAGCGGCAGATAAGTAGAGCGCCGTAAGTAAGCGAAGCTGTCAGGGGAGCGCCTCCCTTTCGCTTAGCTGTGGCTATGCACTCACAACCGCAGATTAGGCAGGTGGCAAGCAGCGCATATAGATTACAAAACTATATGGAGTACAAAACTAAGAAGGGCAGTGGAAATCGAGGGTGAGGCGATCGCAGGCATTATTGCAGGCAATGCAGGGCTTAGAAGACGCAGATTCATGCTCCCAGTTAGCTGCCATATCATTGAGGTGTCATCTCGCCAGCGATCGCCACCCATGACCAGCCCCATTCAAGCCATCGTCGCGCCCCACATCCAAGACCTGGGCGGGTTTAAGGCCCGACGGCTGCTGCCCAACGACGACTACACCACCATCGGGCCATTCATCTTCTTTGATCACCTCGGGCCAGCGGTCTTTCCGCCCGGTAAGGGAGTTGACGTGCGCCCCCACCCCCACATCAACCTGGCCACGGTAACCTACCTGTTTGAAGGGGCGCTGCTGCACCGCGACAGCGTCGGCAGCGTACAGGAGATTCGCCCCGGCGCGGTGAACTGGATGACAGCGGGGCGGGGCATCTCCCACTCGGAGCGATCGCCCCAGCAAGAGCGAGAGCAGGAGTCGCGGCTGCACGGCATTCAAACGTGGGTGGCCCTGCCCGACGGCGATGAGGAGACCGACCCCTGGTTCCACCATCACCCCGCCGCTGAAATTCCCACCTGGGAGGAAAACGGGGTCACGGTGACGCTAATCGCAGGGGAGGCTTACGGCAGGCGATCGCCGGTCAAGGCCTTCTCGCCTATTTTGTATTTGGATATCCAGTTCCCCCATGGCGGCGAATTTACCCTCACAGCGGAGTCGAGTGAGCGGGCGGTGTATAGCGTGACGCCGGGGCTAACGGTGGCGGGCTCGCCTTTGGAACAGCACCGGCTGGCCGTACTGCAAGCCGGGGAGCCTATCAGGATTGCGGCGGAGGCCAGCGGGCGCTGCAT
>JBCCAG010000043.1:0-13263 GCA_039814955.1 Cyanobacteria bacterium P01_A01_bin.135 | reverse complement strand
CTAATTCGCGCCATTGAACGCTTTGACCCTACCCAGGGCTGCGCTTTCAGCTCCTTTGCGGTTCCCTACATTCGCGGCGAGATGCTGCACTTTCTAAGAGACCGGGGCAGCTCAGTCAGGGTTCCCCGCCGCTGGCAAGACCTACAAAAAGAAGGGCAGCGGCAGCAGGCTCGCCTCGCGAGAGAGCTAGGTCGTCAGCCGCTGGAGCAGGAGCTAGTCGAAGTTCTCAATGTTTCGGTAACCGATTGGCGTCAGGCCCGACTAGCAATGAAGAACCGGGCTCCCCTGAGCCTAGACGCGACGATCTCCCACCAAACAGATTCCACCATCACCCTCGGGGATACTCTGCCAGACTTGGGCTATCAGACCCTTCAGCAGCGCGAAGAAGACCGGCAGCTCATCCAGCGGGCTTTGGGGCAGCTAGAAGATCGCACCCGAACGATTATTGAAGCAGTGTTTTTAAAGGGAATGTCCCGTAAAGATGTGGCGGCCCGAATTGGGGTGAGCCCAATGACCGTAACCCGCCGAATTCAGAAAGGCCTCAAAGAGATGGGCGTTACCCTCAACACTTCTTCTGAAGGCACCAACCTGACAACAGAGCGCTCCAATTCAGTGACGGTGTAGGGGAGTCGCCAGGGTGATTTTTATGCAGAGGCCGCCTAGATTCCGTCTTCTGGAAAAACCCACTTGGGGGCCTGCATCCGCTTCTTTTTAACGGCCTCATCAGCGATCGCCAACATGTCGTCCAGGGAAGTCTCCTGGATAAATGTGGAAGCTTGATCCTTGTAGTCCTGGTTGGGGCAGTCATCCCCTAAAACGCATCCGTCGACGCAGTCTACCGCGCAGTTTACTTGATTAGCCATATCTCAACCGTTAGAAATACTGCCCGTTGCTGGAGGTATCTAGTTCTGCTAGTACCTTAGCAAACCAGCACGGGGGTTGCTCTCCATACGACGTAGCTTTTCGTAAAGCTCTCGCTCCCGTGCGGTAATGTCCTGAGGCGGAGCGATGAGCAGCTCTACAATTTGATCACCTCGGCCAGTGGGAGAAGGGTAGCCCTTTCCCGCTAGCCGCAGCCGCTGGCCAGAGCGGGTGCCCGGGGAGAGGGTCATCTTTACCGGACCGTCGAGGGTCGGTACATCGATAGCGCCCCCCAAAACGGCTTCGCTGGGGGTTAGCGGAATGCGGCAGACAACGTCGTTGCGCAGCAGCTCGAACAGGGGATGGGGCTCAATCGCAATCTGCAGCCGCAGATCGCGATTGTCAATCCCTTGGCCAGGCAGGTGCAGGCGCTGATTATCTCTAATGCCAGGGGGAAGCACAATAGCCAACCGCTGGCCGGTTTCTAGGCGGATGCGCTCCGGGCCACCCCGGTAAGCTTTCTCTAATGGTAAGGTGAGCTGGGCGTCGGTCGCCCGCCGCTGGGCTCCGTCGCGCTGGCCCTGGGCACGACTGGTCTGACGCGGCGCGGGGCTGGTTTGGCGCGGTGGGCTTGCGGCCTGGGCCTGTCGACCGTTGGCGACGGTGTAGGCGGTCTTGGTGCGCTTCGGCGCGTCGTAGGGGTTACTCGGTTTGCGGGAGGGAACCGTATCGGTGGCGGTGGCGGGCCGTACCGTACGGCGGCGGTTGCTGGTGGACGGGGCGCTACGCCGGTTGAGCAACTGGTCGACAAAGGTGTCAAAGTCCTTGAACTGGCTAAAGTCTCCATCGGCATTCCGTTTGCCGCGTCCCCCAAACCCGGTCTGACGCCAGTAGCGACTGAACTGGTCGTATTGCTGCCGCTTATCGACGTCAGAGAGGATCTCATAGGCTTCACCGACGGTTTTAAAAGACTCCTCCGCTGCCGCATTGCCGGGGTTGAGGTCAGGGTGATAGCGCCGGGCCAGCTTGCGGTAGGCAGATTTAATCTCGTCGGCGGTAGCGGTTGGCGCAATGCCCAGAATGTCGTAATAGTTGCGAAAATTTTCCATGGACTAGGCTACAGGCTGTCGGCGGCTGTCAGTTGTCGCTGCTTTCGGAGGTATTTCCCGCAGCGGCTAGAGCCAATCGTCATCGTCGTCCCAGTCGTCAAAGCTATTTCCATAGCGGTTCTCGTCGCCCCTACGGCGAGGCGGGGCATCCCCGTCGTAGGGGCGGCGGTACTTGGTGGTGCGGGGTTTATCGTAGTAGTAATCATCGTCCTCAAAGCGATCGCCCCCCCGGCGACCATCGCTGTAGCGATCGCCATAGCGATTGCCGCCGCGATCGCCGTAGCCGTCTCCATAGCGGTCGTTCCCGTACCGATCGCCCCGGCGCGGGGGGAACGGCTCGTCGTAGAAGTCCGGATCGCCCACAATGGTGCGCTTGATGGTGCCCAGGATGCTTTCGTCTTCTTCCTCGCGCTGGGTAATCTGGTAGACCTCTTGGTTGAGCTCATACAGGGCGTCCTGCAGATCCGCCTGGGCGATGTCGATGCCCCGCTCGTCCTCTTGCTTGAGGTAGTCCCGCAGCTCTCCAATCAGGGATTCGATGCGGCGGCGGTACTGGTTGGCAAACTGCATGCCGAAATCCAGAGCCACCTCCCGCAGCTGGCGCTCCGCCTGGACCGTCAACGCTTCGGCTTTGTTGCGCTTCTCGATGCGATCGCGCCGCTCCCGGTCATAGTCGGCGTACTGCTCCGCTTCCTTAAGCATGCGGTTCACCTCCCCGTCGCTGAGCCGGGTGGCGCTCTGGATGGTCAACCCCTGCTCGCGGCCCGTGGTTTTATCCACCGCCACAATCTGCAGGATGCCGTTGGCGTCGATGTCAAAGGACACCACCACTTGAGGGATGCCCCGGGGCGCGGGGGGAATGCCCATGAGCTTAAAGCGACCTAAGGACTTGTTGTCTGCGGCCATCTCCCGCTCCCCCTGCACCGCATGCACCTCTACAAAGGTCTGGTTGTCCTCAGCGGTGGAGAATAGGTCCGAGCGCCGCACCGGGATCGTCGTGTTGCGGGGGATCAGCTTTTTCATCACGCCGCCAATGGTCTCCAGCCCCAGGGAGAGGGGCGTCACGTCCAGCAGCAGAATGTCTTTTACCTCTTGGCCCAGGATTCCTGCCTGAATGGCCGCTCCCACCGCCACCACCTCATCGGGGTTAACGTTCTGGGACACCGGGCAATCCAGCAGCGATCGCACCAGATTCTGGGCCATGGGCATGCGGCTAGCCCCTCCCACTAGCACCACCTCATCGATTTGCCCAGAGGAGAGGCCCGCATCTGCCAAACACTGCTGCAACGGGATCTGCATGCGGCTCACCAAGTCGCCGCACAGCCCTTCGAACTGCGATCGCGACAGCCGCGCTTCGAGGTGCTTGGGGCCGTCGGCGGTGGCGGTGATGAAGGGCAGGCTAATCTCAGTGGCCGTGACGCCGGAAAGCTCGATCTTGGCCTTTTCCGCCGCTTCTAAAAGCCGCTGTAGGGCTTGGCGATCGCGGCGCAGGTCAATTTTTTCCTGCTCTAAAAACTGCTCGGCCAGCCAGTCCACAATCCGGCGATCGAAGTCGCTGCCGCCCAGTTGGGTATCGCCGCTGGTGGCCTTCACCTCAAAGACGCCGCTGTCTAGCTCCAAAATCGACACATCAAAGGTACCGCCCCCTAGGTCAAATACCAGGATGCGGCGGTAATCCTTGCGCTCTAGGCCATAGGCCAGCGCTGCCGCCGTGGGCTCGTTGATAATCCGCTTGACGTCTAGTCCCGCAATTCGCCCAGCGTCTCGCGTGGCCTGGCGCTGGGTATCGTCAAAGTGGGCGGGTACGGTAATCACTGCCCCAGTGACCTCTTCCCCCAGGTACTGCTCCGCTTCGGCAACCAGCTTGCGCAGCACCATCGCCGAGACCTCTTCTGGCAGAAACTCCTTTTCTAGCCGGGGGCAGGCGATTTTGACTTGACCCTGTTCGTCGCGGCGCAGGGTGTAGGGAACTCGCTTCGATTCGGGGGAAAGCTCGCCGTAGCGGCGACCGACATAGCGCTTCACGCCAAAAAAGGTATTCTTGGGGTTGAGTACCGCCTGGCGGCGGGCCATCTGACCCACCAGCAGTTCCCCCTCCTTGCTAAAGGCCACGACGGAGGGCGTCGTCCGCATTCCTTCGGCATTGGCAATCACAACTGGCTTCCCGCCCTCCATGGCGGCGACGACGGAATTTGTAGTTCCCAAGTCGATTCCAACGACCTTACCCATGGACTAAGCCATTCCTCCCTGTGCGTGATTTTGATTCATCCCTTCATTCTATCTTGCCGTTGGAGTAGACACCGGATTGGGATCCCCCTGGCGCAGCAGCCGCTTTTGCACCGCTACAACGCTCTCGGCAAGCCGCCCGGACTCAGCCCTCAGGTAGTCCAGAAAGGTACTAGCCACCACCGAGAGCTGCTTACCGGAAAGGTGGACGATATACCACTGCCGCTCAATGGGGAAGTCCTCTACATCTAAAACTGCGAGCTCTCCCATGCCGGCCTCCGGCGTCAGGGTATGACAGGAGAGTACCGACAGCCCCAGCCCTCCAGCGATCGCCTGTTTGATGGCCTCGTTGCTGCCTAACTCTAAGCGAACTTGGACATCAATATTGTGCTGGTTGAACAGGTCGTACACCGCCTGCCGGGTCCCCGAGCCGGGCTCCCGCATGATAAATTGCTCTTCGGCCAGCCGCTGCAGCGAAATATTGCGCTCTTGGGCAAGGGGATGGTTTTTGGGCGCGAGCACCACCAGCGGATTATCTAGAAACGAATAGGTTTTGACATCGATGTGGCGGGGCACTTGACTCATCACATACAGGTCGTCCTCGTTCTCAGACAGGCGCTCGATGGCCCGCTCGTGGTTGGTGACGATCAAGGAGATATCGATGCCGGGGTAGCGCTGACAGAATGGGCCTAGCAGCCGGGGCACAAAGTATTTAGCCGTCGTAATCACCGCCAGCTTTAGCCGCCCCTGCTTCATGCCCTTGAGGTCGGCAATCTTCATGTCGAGATCGCTGAGCTGAGCAAAAATATCTTGGCAGGCGGCGTAGAGCTCTCGTCCTGCATCGGTGAGGAACAGCCGCTTCCCCACCTGCTCAAACAGCGGCAGGCCTACCGATTTTGTGAGCTGCTTGACCTGCATGGAGACCGTAGGTTGGGTAAGAAATAGCTCCTCAGCCGCGCGGGTGAAGCTGCCGTGGCGCGCCGTCGCTTCAAATACTTTGAACTGGTGCAATGTGGCGTGAATCATTCCAAGTCCTGGGTATGGTCATGGCTCCCGCGACCGGAGCAGCCCTGGTCACTTTGCCTTTTCTGTTGCTTCAATCTTTGCAGCCTCAATAGGGATCTGCTCCCGCAACATGGCGCGTGAAGCTTTGTGACGTCGGCTATGCTTCCCCAGTCTAGCAACAGCAGCGGCCAATGAATAGAGTTAACTCTATTCAAGCTTCCTGATCAAGTAGAATTTATCTATGATTGGGCTGTCAGCACATCGCCCTACAAGATCCCGTCTCGCTCGACTTCTTCGATGACCTGCAGCCCCCGAGCGTCTCCCAGCTTGAGTACAGCCGAGCGGGCATCTTCTTGCACCCCAACGTCTCCATCTTCGGCAAAGGCCTCAATCAAGGCATCGACCGCCGTGGCATAGACGACGTTGGACGGCAGCTCACGGCATAGTTGTCCCATGGTCCAGGCACAGTTGCTGCGGACAGCGGCAATCGGGTCTCGGCGTAGCGCTTCAATCAGGGCGGGGATGGCCCCCACAATTGCCTCGTAGCCCACCTCCGTCATCTGGGCAAGGGCGCTGGCTGCCCACAGGCGCACCGCCGGAATATCGTTGCGCAACGCATCGACCAAAGAGTCTAAGGAGCGGCGATCGCGGCAGTTGCCCAAGGCCCACACCATTCCCTTGCGGGCATAGCCGTTCCAGTCCTGCTGCAGCTGGCTGATCAGCGGCTCCACAGCCTCTTCGCTGGGGTTGCGCCCCAACCCGTAGGCCGCGCTCACCCGTACTAGGGGGCAAGCGTCCTGCAAAAGCTGTATGAGGAGAGGCACAGCGCGGGGGTCCTGGAGTTCGCAAAAGGCCCGAGCCGCCAGCATCCGCTGCGACTTGTCTTCTGAAGACAACAGCCCAAGCATCTCATCTGGATCGAGGCTGCTTTCCTCAGACGACTCGCCGGGCAGGGCCTGGAGCTGATCTAGAGGGCTCTCAAGATTCCCAATGTTGTCAACTACGCCAAGGTCGTCGTTACTATACATACTGGTCACTCTACAGCAAACTCGGCGCTGCAATAAACCTTGCTCAAGCTCAGGGAATAGAGGCTGTGTCCGAGACCTACCCCTGCGTAGTATTCTTGAAAAAGAGCCCCACTGCGATTGTTTGCGATTGGGGGCCTAGGCATCCGCTTCGCCGTATCTGTTGACTTGTGATCAGTACTTGTCTATCAGTCAACGTGTTTCGCATTCCAGGGCAGCGCATTCGTAGCGCATCAAAACCTGATGCCTTGGCGCAATTTCAGCCTAAGACTAGCGAACGATGTCGCGTCTATCCTATCGGTGAGCGCCACAGCCTGCACGGGTTGCTCACTTTCACCAGCGCCTTGGTCAAAGCTTTTTCGAGGACAGGTTACTTTTTATGAACCGCTCTGCCTCCATCCTAGAAGAGCTGTGGCGACGGCTCCCCGATCTTAGGTCTCAGGTCTACTTTAAGTCGGCCCTCACCGCACTCTCCCATGCAATGGAGGACCAGGCCTTAGCGACACCCGGGCCGTCTTTAATCATCGCCAATTTTCAGCAAGAGCGGTTTTACCGGCAAGAGGCGCAGCGCTACCGGCGCATTGCTGAACACAGCGATCAGGTCTACGTCTTGGCTGCACCTGAAACGAGCTTCGCGAGCGGCTCCGAAGACTACGAGAAGATTGCCTTTGACCCCTCAGATAGCCTCAGCAACGAGTGGCATCTCGTTGTCATCAACCGCCTGTACTCTATTTGCTTGGTCTGTCGTGAGCGCCAGCTAAGCGATGGCGGCGAGGCTGACAATGTGTCGATGCCGTCCAGTATGGATCAAACCCGGCGCTTTGAAGGGGTTTGGACCTTCAATCCCCAGGTGTGCTGGCATGCCGCCGATCTGATGCTAGAACGCATTGCGGACTACCGCCCAGAGCTAGAAGAGAAGCTGGCAGCGGCCCGGGCGCAGTATCTGCAGGTGCCCCCCGCCGAGTCGCCCGATACGGAGCCGCCAAACGTCGATCCCGATCCCTTTGCCTCTCGCCTGATGACTTACCTACAGGCGGGCCAGTACAAATTGATTAAGGCCTATCGCTCTATTGCCCTCAAGGAGCGCCGTGAGCGGCTGGTCAACCTAATTTCATCGGCGATTCGTCAAACGCTTGACCCCACGCAAATTTTTGCGGTAGCGGTGCGGGAGCTAGGGCAGGCGCTGCAGGCTGAGCGTAGCCTCATCTACAGCTGTCACAGCCAAGATCAGCAGGTCACCATTGAGCACGAGTTTTTGGCCCAGAGCTCGGTGCCGTCCCTCGTCAACCAGGCTTGGTCTTTGGAAGCGCCCCCAATCCGGGCTGTGATTGAGTCCCTAGAGGCGATCGCCATCGATGATACGACTGGAGTCGACACTGCCGGGGCTGACGACAATAGCGCCCTGGATTTAGCTTCGCTACGGCCTACCCTAAAGCGGCTGCAGATCTGTTCCTGGCTGGTGGTGCCCATTGTTCACCAGGGCAACCTCTTGGGCATGATTGAGCTGCACCGCAGCGATATTCAGCAAGGGTGGACGAGCTATGAGCGGGAGCTGGTGGAAGCGATCGCCGTCCAGCTGGGTCTCTCATTAATTCAGGCAGAGGCCTACGCTAACCTTGGAAGCCTGAACCAGCAGCTCGAGGCCCTAGAGCGCACCCGCAGCAACCTAATTGCCATCACGGGGCACGAGCTGAGGACCCCTCTATCGACGATTCAGGTGTGTTTGGAGAGCCTGGCGAGCGAGCCCGACATGCCCCTAGAACTGCGGCAGGTGATGCTGAGCACGGCCCTAGAAGATGCCGAGCGCATGCGCAAGCTGGTGCAGGATTTTCTCACCCTCTCCCAGCTAGAGAGTGGCCGGGTGCAGTGGCATATGGAGGCGCTCCCCGTGGAAGAATGCGTTGAGCTAGCCCTTAGCAGCTTAAAGGCCCGCCAGCGCAACGAAGATTTACCGTCTATTAAAATTCAGGTGCCCGACGAGCTGCCCCTAGTGCGGGCCGATGGGGAGTGGCTGGTGGAGGTGCTCTCCAAGCTGTTGGACAACGCCTGCAAGTTTACTGAGTCGCCGGGAGAAGTGAGCATCGAGGCTCACCGCAACGAGCGCGGCATGTTGGAGGTCACCGTCGCCGATACCGGGCGCGGTATCGAGCCCAACCGGCTCGATGCGGTGTTTGACCGCTTTTATCAGGAGGAGGGGGCATTGCGGCGCACGGCTGGGGGGACGGGCCTGGGTCTAGCCATTTGCCGCCAGGTAATCTTAAATTTGGGTGGCCAAATTTGGGCGGAGTCCGCTGGGCGCGGCCAGGGAAGCCAGTTTCACTTTACCCTGCCTGTTGTCCCTCCCCGAGGGCGATCGGGCGATCGCAGTAGCCCTAAGCAGGGCAATAAAAGTAAGGGGACTAAGCGGAAAGGCGCCAAGCGGGGAAATCGAGCAAAGGCCTGATACGCCCGCGCGGGATCAAAAATCGCTATAGAATATGTAACATAAGCTTGGTCTAGCCTTGAAGAATGGCAGTCCGTAGGGCGACACCTGTTTAACCGCCTCGGAGCAGCGGCGCTGAACATATACTTCGGACTGGTCTGGGTACAGCAAAAAAATACAGTAGTTAAGAATGCGAGTTGCGATTATCGGTGCGGGACTGGCGGGGCTATCCACCGCCGTTGAGCTAGCGGATGCGGGGCATACGGTAGAAATTTTTGAATCGCGCCCATTTGTCGGCGGCAAGGTAGGCAGCTGGGTGGACGGTGATGGCAACCATGTGGAGATGGGCCTGCATGTCTTTTTCGGCTGCTATTACAACCTGTTTGCCCTGATGGAGAAGGTGGGGGCCATCGACAATCTGCGTCTGAAAGAGCATATTCATACCTTTATCAACGAGGGTGGCGAGACCGGTGCGCTGGACTTTCGCTTTTTAACCGGGGCGCCGTTCAACGGCCTCAAAGCGTTTTTCACCACCTCCCAGCTCTCGGTGCAGGATAAGGCGCAAAATGCGATCGCCCTAGGAACCAGCCCCATCGTTCGTGGCCTAGTTGACTTCGACGGCGCAATGAAGACCATCCGGGATCTAGACCGCATCAGTTTTGCCGACTGGTTCCGCCGTCACGGGGGCTCCAACGGTAGTCTGAAGCGGATGTGGAACCCCATCGCCTATGCCCTGGGCTTTATCGACACGGAGAATATCTCGGCCCGCTGCATGCTGACCATCTTTCAGCTATTTGCCGCCCGCACCGAGGCCTCAGTGCTGCGGATGCTGGAGGGTTCCCCCCAGGAATACCTGCACCAACCAATTGTGGACTACCTGGCGGAGCGAGACGTGAAGATTCACACCCGGCGAGGCATTCGGCGCGTTTTGTTTGAGCCGGGTGCTGATGGGGACCAAACCCAGGTGACGGGATTGGTGGTAAGCAACGGCGATGGGGAAGAAACCATAACCGCAGACGTTTACGTCTGCGCCTGTGACGTGCCGGGGGTAAAGCGGCTGATTCCCGAGGCCTGGCGGCAGTGGCCCCTGTTCGACAATATCTATCAGCTCGAGGCGGTGCCGGTGGCCACGGTGCAGATGCGGTTTGACGGCTGGGTAACCGAGCTGCAGGACCAGGGCGCGATGCGTCAGCTTGACCATGCCGCCGGTATCGACAACTTGCTCTATACCCCAGACGCTGACTTCTCCTGCTTTGCCGATCTGGCTCTGACCAGTCCCAGCGACTACTACCGTGAGGGGGAAGGGTCACTGCTGCAGCTCGTGCTGACGCCCGGAGACCCGTTCATTAAGCAGAACAATGAGGCGATCGCCCGCCACGTGCTAGAGCAGGTTCACCAGCTATTTCCCTCCTCCCGCAGCCTCAACATGACCTGGTATAGCGTCGTCAAGCTGGCCCAGTCCCTATACCGAGAGGCCCCTGGCATGGACCCCTATCGCCCTACCCAGGCGACGCCAGTGCCCAACTTTTTCTTGGCGGGCAGCTACACCGCCCAGGACTACATCGATAGCATGGAGGGAGCGACGATCTCCGGTAAGCAGGCGGCGCGGGCGGTGCTAGAGATGGCCCAACCGCCAATGCCCCAGCCTGTCTAGCCGTATCAGCCCGCAGTCGTAACGTTAGCCCTTGATTAGACCATGGCCGATTGGCTTGAGCACAGCGTACAAGTGGACATCCCGGTGCCGGTGGAGGCAGCCTGGGCCCTGTGGTCTGACTTAGAGCAGATGCCTAGATGGATGAAGTGGATCGACTCGGTGAGCCTGGTGGAGGATGACCCCAGCCTATCGCGCTGGAAGCTAGCCTCCGGGGGATTTGAGTTTTCTTGGCTGTCGCGGATTGTCACCATGCGGGAGAACCAGATCATCCAGTGGGAGTCTGTTAGCGGGCTGCCCAATCGAGGCGCGATTCGGTTTTACGATCGCCAGGATCATACCGTGGTGAAGCTGACAGTGGCCTACGCTATCCCCGGTGTTTTGGGCAAAGTGATGGACGGCCTGTTTTTAGGGCGTGTCGTTGAGTCCACCCTGCAGGCGGATATGGACCGGTTTCAGGCCTACGCGGTTCAGCAGGGCGATCGCCTCTAGGCTATGGGAGAGCCCTGTTTCCTGCCAAGCCTGCCGCTGCGCAGCGGCCTTGCCATGACCCTGTACACGGCACTGTGGGCCAGCCGTGATTGGCAAAGCTCAATCGCTGTGCCGAGGCCGGCCTACAAGTCCACGCAGTTTAGGGGAGCTGACGGGGTGCCGATTTGGGGGCTGGTAGCCCAGCAGCCCAGCGGCGGGCGGGGTACGGTGGTCGGCACCTACGGAATTACAGGGGATTTGGACAACCAGTGGTTTCTACGACTCATGGGTCGTAAAGCGCTCGCTGCGGGATACAGCGTGGTGCTGTTTGACTGGCGGGCCCACGGCAAAACCGCCGAGCTCTCCCCAGCGCTCACGTCTGATGGCATTTATGAGGGGCCGGATTTCGTCCATATTGCGGCTCAGGCCAGAGCCATGGGCTGCGCGGCCCCGGTTTGGTTCACGGGCTTTTCCCTAGGCGGTCAGCTAGCGCTATGGGGGCTGCGCACGGCCCAAAGCCCGAACTTAAAGGAAACCTACGGCATTGACGAGACTGACATAGCTGGGGCGGCGGTGATCTGCCCCAGCCTTGAATCCGATCGCTCTCTGCGCTACCTAGAACAGGCCTTTTTGGGGCGTTATCTTGAGCAGTCTATCGCCCGCACCCTGCAGCAGCTGGCACAGCGGCTACAGCAGCTCCACCCCCAGCATATTGACCCTGAGGCGATCGCCCAAGCCAACACAATTCGCCAGTTTGACCAGCATTTGGTGATTTCCAAACTGGGCTTTAAGACGACCGCCGACTACTACCGCGCTACCAGCCCCCTCTACTTTTTACCGACCCTCACTAAGCCGACGCTGATTCTCTACGCCGAGGACGACCCGCTGTTTGACCCCACCCTGGTAGCGGAGCTGAAGGACATCGGCCAGCGGACCGACGCCATTGACCTGATGCTGACAGCCCACGGCGGACATGTGGGGTATTACCTAGACAGCGCGGAGGAGCAGCGGCGCTGGGGAGATTTAGATCCTTGGTGGGCCTGGAACCGTACCCTGCAGTGGTTTGAGCGCCAAAGCCTGGGCTAACGCGATCGCTGTCGGCATAGTCATCTGCGCACCGGTGCTTACTGGCGACCAGAACTATACATATCCGACTGGAGGCTGATCCAGTTGTATTTTGCCAACAGACGGTAGCGCCTATGTACCCTGTGCAGTTACCATAGACGTTGAGTATTCTTTCCCATTTTTAAGACTAGTTAAACTTTCCTGCCTAATATTAAGTTGTTATTGCCCTCGGCTAGAGGTTGTGTAAAAAATGCCGCGTATCCTCGTAATTGACGATGATTCCGCCATATCGGAGCTTGTCGCTGTAAATCTGGAGATGGCCGGCTACGACGTGAGTCAGGCAACAGATGGTATCAAGGGACAGGCCCTAGCGCTGCAGATCGTTCCCGATCTGATCATGCTAGACCTGATGCTGCCTAAGGTAGATGGGTTTACCGTTTGCCAGCGACTGCGCCGCGACAGCCGCACGGCAGATATCCCCGTCCTCATGCTGACAGCTCTAGGGCAGATTCAGGACAAGGTCGATGGCTTTAACGCTGGCGCTGACGACTATCTAACCAAGCCCTTTGAAATTGAGGAAATGCTGGCCCGGGTTCGGGCGCTGCTGCGGCGCACCGATCGCATTCCCCAAGCGGCCAAGAGCTCCGAAATTTTGGACTATGGCCCGTTAACCCTGATTCCAGAGCGCCTAGAGGCGATTTGGTTCGATGAGACGGTGAAGCTTACCCACCTAGAGTTTGAGCTGATTCACTGCCTGCTGCAGCGCCACGGCCAAACCGTATCCCCGGGGGAAATTCTCAAAGAGGTGTGGGGCTATGACCCCAGCGACGACATCGAAACGATTCGCGTCCATGTCCGCCACCTGCGCACGAAGCTCGAGCCCGACCCCCGCCACCCCAGCTATATCAAGACGGTGTACGGAGCCGGGTACTGCCTAGAGCTGCCCAGTACTAAAGAAAAGCCAGAGCCCGCAGAAAGTAAGGCTTCTTAGCTATTCAGTGTTGTTCTCCTGTTAAGGAGAACAACACTAAGTAAAGCCCCTAAGAGGCGACGGCAGCTGGTTTGGCAGGCTCCACCGACTGCAGCAGCAGCACTAAGAACGGATTGCTGCGCAGCTCGCGGCGGAACGCCCGGCGCAAATCCATCTCCGCCCGAGATTGGAGTTTGGCTAGGCTATCTTCGTCGGTCACCTTCTCGGAGGAGAAGGTAGACTTGATGGTTTTGGCTGCCAGGTTTACCATCCGTTCTTTAGAAACGGAGGTGACAACTCCCCGCAGGTGAACCTCTGGCTGGGCAACGAGCCGCTGACCGTCCACCGTTGCGGCAATGGTAATCAGCCCCTCTTCAGCTAGGTGCTGGCGATCGCGCAGGGTCTGGGCCTGTACAACGCCGGTGCGGGCCGCGTCCATCAGCTCAATGCCGGAAGGT
>JBCCAG010000020.1:0-15405 GCA_039814955.1 Cyanobacteria bacterium P01_A01_bin.135 | reverse complement strand
GGGGACGGCGTTGCCAAGGTGAAGGAATTGGTGAATGGTCATAAGGTGATTGCTCACTGCAAAATGGGCGGTCGCTCGGCCAAGGCACTGGCCATCCTTAAAGATGCAGGCATCGAGGGCACCAACGTCAAGGGCGGTATTTTAGCCTGGAGCCAGGAGATCGACCCGTCGGTGCCGGAATACTAAATCCGTGGGGGCGAGTCTTCTGCGCCCCCAGCTCACCCCGTCGATGAATACCCTCAACCCCAACTCACCCGAGGCCTAGAGAGCTACCGCGTCCCCGAAGATATCGATCCGCTGCTGCGAATCCTGGTGCGATCGCTGCGCCCCTGACATCGACTCTGAAGCGGTCCCAGCCTCTGCGAGAATAGTTTCAGTCTATGCTGAACGCGCTGAAATCATGCCAAAATACATTGTCTGGGGCCGCTACTGCGACAACGTTTTAGAAAAACGCGCTCCCCATCGTCAAGCCCACCTAGACGGTCTCGCCGCTCAAAAAACGGCGGGAACTTTAGTCACCATTGGGCCGACTAAAGACCTATCCCTGTTTTTTGCCATCTACGACGCAGACAGCGAAGCGGCAGTGCGGCAGCTCGTTGAAGGCGACCCCTACTGGCAAAACCAGATTTGGACCGAGTACCAGGTGAAGGAATGGATCCAGGCGCTGTAGATAGATCCATTCCTCCCGAAGGGTAGGTGGCCCTGGGTTAAGAGGGAACTAGAGCGCAGTGGCGATCGCAAAAGGCGATCGCCTCATCTAGGCGGCTGGTCTGCTGCGGGTAGGCGATGCTGGGGCGGCGCACGGTAACCAGCGTCACGTCCAAGGACTGGGCTACCTGCTGCTTCACCAGCTCTCCACCGGCAACCCCAGAGGCCTTAGTGACCACCAGGGAAATCTGCCACTGCTGCCACAGCGCTTTTTCTAGGGAGGCCGAGAGAGGCGGACGCAGGGCAATAATCCGGTCTGGGGTAAAGCCCGCTTCTAGAGCCGTCTCTAGGGCGACTTGGGACGGCAAAATGCGGGTGAACAGGGTGGCCTGCTCTTGCCAGGGGCGAAATAGCGGCAAGAAGCGGTAGCCCACCGTCAGTAAAGCGCGCTGGCCCTTGAGGTAGTCGTCACTCAAGATCGCTTCGATATTGTCTACCTCCACTGTCGAGGCCGCTTTGGCAGGGGGGCGCTCATAGCGCAAGTAGGGGAGACCATGGGCCTGGGCAGCGGCAATCGCCAGGGTGGAGATATTGGCGGCGTAGGGATGGGAAGCATCCAGTATCGCTGTTACCCCCTGCTGGTGAATGAACTGTGAGATTTGCGCTTCATCTAAGGCCCCGACCCGCACCTTCACCGAAGGCAACTCGGGATAGAGCGATCGCGCTGAATCGGTGGTGACGCTGACGACGACGGCAATGTGATGCCCCGCCATCATGCGAACGAGTTGGGCACTTTCCTGGGTGCCACCAATGAGCCAAATACGCGTCATATCAGTATTAACGTCCTCTTTAACTGTTTAAAGCAAGCCAATGGATGCCCCTTTAGGGAGGTCCAAGCCTCAAATCCACTTTCTTCTGCTCAGCTCGTCTTTAATCAGCTCGTCTCCAATGAGTCAACCTTAGCTAACCCGGTTCACCGAATCCAAGTCAGGCTGCTAATGCCATCAGGCAGGCAGCAGCTACGGTACCCGCACTTTGTATAGGGTAAAAATGTCCCCCGGGCGCTGACTTACCAGGGTCGCGCCACTTTTCTTGATCAGCTGCTGCCAAGCGTCAGGAGGTTCCAGCAGCACCTCTGCACCCAGGTAGGTTTCTAGAATAGCCCAGTTCTCGGCTAGCTCTTGGTCGGTATTCACGACATCAAATACAAATATTCCCCCCGGCTTCACCACCCGCCGCACCGCTGCCAATACCGTCTCCCAGTAATCGATGGGGTAGTAGCAGCTTACCCCGGTGGCGATCGCCAGATCGAACTGGTCTGGGTCATAGTCGAGCCGGTGAGCGGGGGCCTGCACCACCCCCTTAAACAGCTTCGAGTTCAGCTGCGGACTGCGGGTATTGAGCACCTGCTGGGCCACGCTGCTCACCTCTTGGCCGTAGAAGTAAGCGTTCCACTCGCACCAGGGATAAATCAAGAAGCTGACGCCGCAGCCGATGTCCAAGCAGCGATCGTTTTTGCGCGGCTGAGCGATATCCCAAAACGGAGAGGTGGTCCGTGCCGCTAGGCGGCCCGAAGACCAGTCGTGGAAGATGGGCATCGCTTCCACTTCTTCAGGCAGCTCAAAGGCATCACCCCGGTAGGCCTGGTCATAGCGGCGAGCCACAGCGGCGATCGCATCAGCGATGCCCTGACTCGTTTGCCCAAGCTGACCCACGCCAGCCGCCCAGTCGGAGTTGCTTGCAGTCCGCTTCGCCATTAGTCCTTCAATGCCCGAGTAAAGTTACGCCGATAGGACTTACTTACAAGCAAAACCGGCCATAGCAGGGATAAACGGAGACGCCCTTGGCTGAAGTTCGTCCGATGAAAGCCTCGCCAAAATACCCAAGCGCCGCCACCATAGACGATTAAGGCAAGCAGAAGGATGGTAGGCATAGGGGATACTGTCCTCGGTGATATCGTCTTTGCTTCAGTTCGAGCCAAGCGCTTCAGTCTGAGCTGAGAACGCTCAAGGCGGCAGCTTTTAGATCTAGTGAAACTTTCCTTGGCGCGGGAGTGGCGCTAACCCTAGCCCTGAAATTTAACTGAGTATGTCGCCATACGTGAGTGAATGTAGCTGGCAGGGATAGCGCCCCCGGCATGCTCTTCCACATTCGCTAAACTGCCTACGGCAGGTGGGGCACTCTCCCTTTCATCTAGTTACTTATGCCCATCATAACGTCTATAGCAATCGCTGAACGAGGCTTGGAATGCGGCATGGACCGCAGTACGGGAAGGAGGACCGCCGCACCAGATGTCCTTAGAGCACAATGTACCTATGCCTCAGTCTGATAGTCTAGGTTTTGTCTAAACAGTCTTGACGCCTTTGAGCAACGTGCTCTAAGGTCCCGTCTACACAACCTAGACTGCGCTGATTACCACGACAGATAGAGTACCAGCGGCGCACGACCACAGATAATTACTAGTGGGGAAATTAATCCTTACGTGCAGATGAGGCGCTATGGGACGGCTAACCGCAAAGAGGAGGATCTATGCGAGCAGTATTAATGGCAGGTGGTTCAGGGACACGGCTGCGGCCGCTGACGTGCGATCTCCCCAAGCCAATGGTGCCGATTCTGAATCGACCGATTTCTGAGCACATCATCAATTTGCTGAAGCGCCACGGCATCAACGAAGTGATCGCCACGCTCTACTACCTGCCGGACGTCATGCGCGACTACTTTCAGGACGGCAGCGATTTTGGCGTTCAGATCACCTACGCCGTGGAAGAAGACCAGCCCCTGGGGACGGCGGGCTGCGTCAAGAATGTCAGCGAGCTGCTGACGGAGACGTTCCTCGTCATCAGCGGCGACAGCATCACCGACTTTGACCTCCGGGAGGCGATCGCGTTTCACAAGGCGCGGGGCTCGAAAGCAACGCTGGTGCTGGCCCGGGTGCCCAACCCGGTGGAGTTTGGCGTCGTGATTACCGACGAGGAGCAGCGCATTCAGCGCTTTTTAGAGAAGCCTTCCACCAGCGAGATTTTTTCCGACACCGTCAACACCGGCACCTATATCCTGGAGCCGGAGGTGCTTGACTACCTGCCTGAGAACGAGGAGAGTGACTTCTCTAAAGACCTATTTCCTCGGCTGCTGGCGGAGGGAGAACCCATGTACGGCTACGTCGCTGAGGGCTACTGGTGCGATGTGGGCCACCTGCAGGCTTACCGAGAAGCCCAGTACGACGGTCTGTACCGGAAGGTGAAGCTAGACCTGGACTACTACAAAGAGCAGTCGCCGGGAATTTGGGTTGGGGAAAACACCACCATTGACCCCGACGCCCAAATTGAGCCTCCAGTGATGATCGGCGACAACGTTCGCATTGGACCACGGGCCAAGCTGGAGGCCGGTAGTGTAATTGGAGATAACGTCACCATCGGCGCGGACGCAGATCTAAAGCGGCCCATCGTTTGGAATGGCTCCATCGTGGGCGAAGAGGCTAACCTACGAGCCTGCGTATCGGGTCGGGGCGCTCGCATCGATCGGCGGGCTCAAGTACTGGAAGGGGCCATCGTTGGGTCTCTATCGTCTGTGGGTGAAGAGGCCCACATTACACCCGAGGTCAGAATCTGGCCGAGCAAGAAGATTGAGCCGGGTGCAACATTGAACATGAATTTAATCTGGGGACAAGTGGCGCGACGAAATCTATTTGGTCAACGGGGCGTGTCGGGGCTAGCGAACGTCGATATTACCCCTGAATTTGCCGTCCGCCTCGGGACGGCCTATGGCTCAACGCTGAAAGTCGGGGCCAATGTGACGGTTTCGCGGGACCAGCGCAGTATCTCGCGCATGGTGTCGCGATCGCTGATTGCGGGTCTGATGTCAGTGGGGGTCAACGTTCGCAACCTAGAGGCAACGGCCATCCCCATTGCTCGGGTGGTGGCATCCTCCATGGATGTGGACGGCGGCATCCACGTGCGCATTCACCCCGACCGCCACGACCATATCATCATCGAGTTCTTTGACAGCAACGGCATTGATTTGTCGAAGAGCCGCGAGAAGAAAATTGAGGGCTCCTATTTTAAGGAGGATTTCCGCCGGGTGCCGATCCAAGAGATTGGCAGCATGACCTACCCGACCCAGGTGCTAGACGTCTACAGCACCGCTTTTGAGCAGCACATCAACCTGGAAGCGGTGCGCAATAGCAACTTCAAGGTAATCATCGACTACGCCTACGCGGTCTCCAACGCGGTGCTGCCCCGGCTGCTCAACAAGTTCGGCTGTGATGCGGTGGTCCTCAACGCCAGCCTCAGCCAAAATATGCCCTCTGTGGAGGAACGGGAGCGGCTGCTCAATCAGCTAGGGCAGGTGATCGAGGCCCTCAAGGCAAACTTGGGCGTTCAGGTGGCGGCCAACGGCGAGCAGCTGATTTTGGTGGACGAAACCGGCAGCCCGATTCGCGGCGAGCTGCTGACAGCCCTGATCGTCAGCATGTTCTTGACGGTTAACCCCCGGAGCACAGTAGTGGTGCCGGTGAATACTTCTAGCGCCATTGAGCAGATTGCCCGCCGCCACGACGCTAATGTGATTCGCACCAAGGTTAACCCCACGGCGCTGATGCAGGCCTGCGACGAAAACGACAACGTGACCCTTGGGGGCAGCGCCGACATCGGATTCATTTTCCCGGACCTGCACCCTGGCTTCGACGCCATGTACTGCATCGCTAAGATTATTGAGATGCTGACGCTACAGGAGCGGTCCTTGGGGCAGATCCGCTCTGAGCTACCCCGAGTTGCTTACCGCACAGCGAGCGTCCGCTGCCCCTGGATGGTGAAAGGGGCGCTGATGCGGCATCTGGTGGAGAATAATCCTAGTGAGCTGCTTGATTTGACGGACGGCGTCAAAATCTTTAGGTCTGAAGGCGATCGCGAGAGCTGGATTCTGGTGCTGCCAGATGCCGGCGAGCCCTTGGTTCACCTCTACGCCAACAGCACCGATCGCCAGTGGGTAGATGACACCATGCGCAACTACCGCACCCGCGTCCAGGAGTTTGTCGAAGAGGAAGAAGGGATTGCCGATCCGGCCTCCTCGGCTATGGAGCCAGCTTACTCCTAATCACCCGCCTCATTGCCCAGCAACTAACCGAAACGACTTGTAATGGAGTTCTCCGCAAGGGGAGCTCCATTTACAGTGGAATTATGAACCCGGATACCCCTAAGCCGCTAGACGAAGACCGCTCACGGCTGCTCGCCGCCGAGATTGATAGCAAACCCCACCAGCCGTTTGCCAACGCTCACCGCGGGCTCCTGCATCTGCAAGAACCAGGCGACTATGTCCAGGGCTTTGTGGTGATTGCTGGCAGTCCCTTCAACCCTCACGAGCACGCCTGGCTAGAAACCGAGGGGGCGATCGTTGACCCCTCAGCGGTTCACTTGCAGCAGCCTGCTAGCGCCCTGCACTACTTCCCCGCACAGCGCCTGAGCAAAGTGGCGCTGCAGCAGGCGATTGAGACGGCCCGCGAAGACTATCCGGAGGACGACCCGCTCCCCATTTACGGCGATGCGCCCTACGCCTACTACGGGGACCTAATGCTGGGAGGGAAGGACTACCAGCAGGCCCACCGGCAGGCTGAGGTGTTTACTCAGCTTCTATCGCAGCAAGGGGATCAGAACTAAATCGCTCGTCGATCTCCTCGGTCGCTGGGCTGTGCTCCCCTTTGAAGAATTCTTTGGCGCGCACCGGATCGGGAATCAGGGTTTTCTCGCCGGGTTGCCAGTTGGCGGGACAAACCTCATCAGGGTGCGACTGAACGTACTGTACCGCCTGCAGAATTCGCAGGGTTTCATCAACGTTGCGGCCAAAGGAGAGATTATTGACGGTGATGTGCTGCAGGACGCCTTCAGTATCGATAATGAATAGGCCCCGCAAAGCAATGCCGGCCTCTGGCTCCAAGACGTTGTAGGCGGAGCTGATATCCTTACGAATGTCGGAAACCAGAGGGTAGTTGATATCACCTACCCCACCGTACTTGCGCTCGGTCTGGATCCAGGCGAGATGGGAGAATTCGCTGTCGATGGAGACGGCGAGAATTTCACTGTTCAGCTGCTTAAATTCTTCGTAGCGATCGCTGAAGGCGATTACCTCGGTCGGGCAAACAAAGGTAAAGTTGAGGGGATAGAAGAACAGCACCACATATTTCCCCTGGTAGTCCGACAGCTTAATTGTCTTGAACTCCTGGTCGTGAACGGCTGTCGCGGTAAAATCGGGGGCCGGTTGGCCCACCCGCAGACATTCTTCCATGGTGCTATCTCCTGTAGCAAATGTCCTAATGGATTAGGACATTTGCGCGTCCTGTCGCCTACGAAAACGCAGGGGTGAAGCCGGCGAGGTTGCCCTAAGCGACAGGACAAATGCAATCAGTCCTAGCTATCAACCTTAACACAGTTATTTTGCCTCCAAGCCTACCAGGGTTGCGGGAACCTGTAGGCCTAGGGTGACGGCCCGGCCTACCATAAACAGCGTCAGGGCCAGCCACAGCAAGTGGACGTTTTGCAGGTGCCAGGCCGCGATCGCCGCCGGTAGAAACCCCGCCACCGTTGCCGTCACGCTGGAGTTACGGAGGGTGCGCCCCGCGGTGATTCCAAGGAAGTAGCCATCTAGCATATAGGCGATTGCCGCAAAGCTCAGTAGAGGCAATAGCCACGGCGTAACGGTCTGCAGTTGATTGAGGACTGCGGTGTGGCTAGTCAGGAGACCAAAGATTTGGGGAAATAGGATAAAAGCGAGGGCAAATAGCAGACCAACGACAACGCTGATGCATCCGGAGCCGTAAATCAGGGTGATTAGATCGGCGCGACTCGTGGTGGCAATCTCTCTTTGGGCGCGCCCTACCACCTCTCCGACCAGGCTCTGCGTTGCAAAGGCAAAGCCATCGATAAAGTAGGCAGCTAGGGTAAGCACCTGCAGCAGCAGGGTATTGGCGGCGAGCACGGTTTTACCCATGGTGGCGCTCAAGCTAGTGAATAGGCCAAAGGCTGTCAGCAGCGCAAAGGTACGCAGCATGATGTTGCCGTTGAGCAAAAATACCTGCCGCAGCGCGATCGGATCGAACAAAGTACCCCAGGAAATCTGAAGGCCTCTTCGGTGGCGCAGTACCAGACCTAGGCCAACCGCTAGCATAGCGTACTGGCTTGCCGCTGTGGCCAGCCCCGCCCCGCCGCTGCCCCCGCCCAGCCGGTAAATCATCACGTAGTCCAGCACCACGTTGGTGCCGTTGCCCACCACCGACAGCAGCAGGACCCGCCGCCCTTCTTGCCGCCCCAAGAACCAGCCTAGAAGCACGAAGTTGAGCAGCGTCGCCGGCGCGCCCCAGATCCTGGCGTTGTAGAAAGCCACCCCCGCCGAGCGAACGTCTGGGGTGGCCTGCAGTAGCCAAAAGCCTAGCTCCCGCAGCGGCACCTGCAGCAGCAATAGGGCTACCCCCAGCACCAGAGCGATCGCCCCGTGGCGCAGGCCGATGGTAAGAGCGGCTTGGTCATCCCCCCTGCCAGTGGCTTGGGCCACCATGCCGGTGGTGCTCATGCGCAGAAAGCCAAAGGACCAGTAGAGGTAGTTGAAGATCACTGTGGCGATCGCCACCCCAGCTAGGTAGCGGATGTCGTCGAGGTGGCCGAGGAAAGCGGTGTCAATTAGCCCGGCCACCGGCACCATCAGATTGCTCAAGATGTTGTAGCCCGACAGCCTCAAAAAACGTCGATAGAAATGGATCGCGATCGCCACCGTTGCTCCTGAGCATGCGCTTTACCCCTACCGCTTCAGTATGCTTCAGCCTGGAGTAGCAGGGGGCTCCGTTCACAAGTTTTGCTTTGCAAAGAAAGTTTTACTTTCACCGAAGCGCGAGGTATAAAAAAGCAAGGTATAAATTCTACAGAGCCTAAATTATTAGCTAGCGACTGGCGTTAAATGGGGGTGGATGATGCGCGAACCGGGGAATAACCTTAGACAGGCAAAGAATATTGGTCGGCTGACCCGAGGGCGCACCTTCACCAATGTTGTCAGCGGCGGCGATCGCCAAGATTTCTATCGCCTTTCGCTAAACCGCAGGACTCTTTTGAGGGCATCCCTGACCGGCCTACGGGCCAACGCCGACTTGACCCTGCGGGATGGTCGCGGCAGACGGATCGCCGCCTCTCGCCAACCCCGTAACCGCACCGAAGGGATTGCGAGAACCCTGTCACCGGGGACCTACTACCTGCAGGTATCCCGCCGTCAAGGGCGAACGAGATATCGCCTCAACCTCCAGCCTTCATCCGCCCAGACTCCCCGGCAGCCCCAAAATCTATTTGGAGTCTATCGCGGGTTTGCTAACGTCAGGATTAGCAACGTTGATCCGCTGTCGAGACAGGTTACCGGAGTAAGGAGCTTCCAAACCACCATCGTCTCCGAGGTGGCGGCCCGCCGGCAAGCTGGAGGCATTACCGAAACCAATCCCTTTAGTCTATTCATTGGCTCTTCACCTTCCGAGATTGCGGCCAACCGAGAAGGGGCATTCACCGTCTACTCGGCGCTGCCGTTCAACTTCAGGGGTGGTTTTCTGCTGCAGTACTGGCGGTTTCAATACAGCGGTAATCGAATTAACGGTACGCTAATCAACCGCGACTCAGGGGCAGCCCTGACGACAAATCTGTTCAACTCGAACCGCAGCTTGGGCCTCGGGCTGACAATTCCCTTTCCCTACGCCATGGACGTAGGTACGACCATTCAGGGTACACTGACGCCAGCCGAGCTTCGCGTTCGCATTCAGGGCCCCGATTCTGGTCGCACAAGGCTTTTCCTTGCCGATGTCGTAGCCCGACGAGCGTAGGGGCCCATCCCGGTTTATTGGCGGCATACCGGTTCCCACGTGTCGGTTGTTATCATACGTAAGGCACACCCCTAAACGTCAATTCATCGTGGTTCAAGCATCCAAGCCAGCCTGGCTGAGAGTTAAAGCGCCCCAGTGGGAGCGGGTCGGCACCGTCAAGGATATTCTGCGGGACCTGAGCCTGAATACGGTTTGTGAGGAAGCCTCTTGCCCCAACATCGGCGAATGCTTTAGTCGGGGTACTGCCACCTTCTTGATTATGGGACCCGCCTGCACCCGGGCCTGTCCTTTCTGCGACATCGACTTTGAGAAAAAGCCTCAGGCCCTAGACCCCTCAGAGCCCCTCCAGCTAGCGGAAGCGGTGTCCCGCATGGGCCTCAACCACGTCGTCATCACCTCCGTTAACCGGGATGACCTGCCCGACGGCGGGGCGCAGCAGTTTGTGCGCTGCATTGAAGCGGTGCGATCGCGCTCCCCCAAGACCACCATTGAGGTGCTGATTCCCGACCTGTGCGGCAACTGGGATGCCTTAGAGATCATCCTGCAGGCCCGGCCCGAGGTCCTCAATCACAACACCGAGACGGTACCCCGCCTCTACCGCCATGTCCGGCCCCAGGGAGATTACCCGCGCACCCTCGACCTGCTGCACAAGTCGCGCCAGCTGATGCCCCAGGTGTACACCAAGTCGGGCATTATGGTGGGGCTGGGGGAAACCGATGCCGAGGTACGACAGACCATGGCAGATCTGCGGGAGGCGGACTGCGATATTCTCACCATCGGCCAGTACCTGCAGCCCACCCCCAAGCATTTAGCCGTCGCCGACTTTGTCACCCCTGAGCAGTTCGACGCCTGGCGGCAGGCGGGGGAAGCCATGGGCTTTTTGCAGGTGGTGGCCTCACCCCTCACCCGCAGCTCTTATCACGCCGAACAGGTGCGCTCCCTGATGGAGCGCTACCCTCGATAGGGGCGCGATGGCAATTAATCCCGAGCTGCTGGCAATTGATAGAGTAACGGCGGCGGTGGGCAGCGGCTCAGCCCCGTTTCCCGTTCGCCTGTGGGATTACGGCGGCGGTTCGCTGGCGGAGACCGTGCTGGTGATCCACGGGCGGCAAGCCATTCCCCCCGATCGCAGCCGCGACTTGAATCAGCTCTACCCCCGGCTAGCCCGGCTAGCAACGCAGTTTGCCCGTCAAGGTAAGCGAGTGCTGTTTCTCGACTGGGGGGAGGCCGCGGCGGCGAGCCTTCCTCCCTTTGGGGCGGCGGAGCGGATTAAGCCGGTAGCGGACTGGGCGGCGGAGCAGATGCAGGCACTGGACCTAGGAGCGCTGTCGGTGGTGGGGCACAGCTTGGGCAGCTATGTGGCATCGCAGATAGTGCAGCGAGTCAGTAGGGCTGAGGCGGCGCCCTCTGACCTAGAGCTAGTCGCCCTAGATCCTGCCTTCCCCGCCCAGCGCTATGACCTCGATGGACTAACCGAAGGGCGACAGCCGGTAGTTGACTTCGATGTGGCGCAGCGATCGCTGGCGTTCGTGGCCCAAGATGATGTCTTTCAGACGGGGCTAGCGGGGGACAATGACCAGGCCGCGACGGCTCAGACATCGTTCGTAGTGGATTTGGCGGGGCTGCGGGGGGTGGGAGACGCAGCGGCGGCCCACGGTGCGGTAATCGATGTCTACCGGGACTTTGAGCGCTACCTGTCCCCCCGCCGCGCTGCCACCGCTTGGGTACTGGCCCAGTTCCCCCGCGATCGCGTCAGTAACCGGGGCGGCAATGGGGGTGACCACGAAGGGGTTGCTAAAGCCGCCCGCCTTGACGACGTCTGGCAAATTAGCACCGTCCAGGGAGACGGGGTGCAGCTTCACGCCGTGGACCAAATTAGCGAGGCGGCAGTGGGGGCTGCGGGGCAGGTTGACATCGTGGCGTCCCTTATTGGTCTCAACCTGGGCGATAACGTAGAGCATTTAGTGCTGGGCGGCAGCGCTGACCTGAGCGGCAGCGGCAACGGCAGCGCCAACCGGCTATATGGCAACGGCGGTGGTAACCGGCTAGTGGGCCGCGGCGGTGCGGACACCCTTTACGGCGCGGCGGGGGACGATGACTTGCTGGGGAACCAGGGCCAAGACCTGTTGGTGGGGCAGCAGGGCGCCGATTGGCTCCGGGGGCAGTCGGACGACGATATTTTGATGGGCGGCGGCGGGGCCGACCAACTGTGGGGCGGGGCAGGGCGCGATCGCCTTGCCGGCGGCGACGGGCGGGACCAGCTGTGGGGCGGCGGCGGGCAAGACTGGTTTGTCCTCGACAGTGGCGGGTTTGACATTGTTCAAGACTTCCAGGACGGCAGAGATTGGTTCGTGTTGCCGGTGGGCATAGAGCCGGGGTTGATCGACGCTATTGGCGTTGGCGAGCTAACCCTGTTGGCCCTGGAGGGGCGCGCGATCGCCCTAGTCAACGGGGTTGCCCCTGAGCAGATTGACGCGGCTGACTTTACCTCGCCGGATGCCGCCGCAGGCTTAGGCTAAGCGGTTCAAAGACCGTTAGCGAAATCAGCCAAGATACACTAGAGTGAATGAGGGCTACAGCGGCCGTGCTAACCCAGCAGGACGTCTACACCCCCGGTTTTCGCCAAGGTTTCTAGCGCGTCCGCTTGAGGCTACGCGGCGATTAGGACCAGTGATTTTCGTTTGTAGAGAGGTTGCTTGATGCCGTCCATCCGCGAACTGCACCGCCAGCTCGTTCAAAAAGAGCGCTCCGCCGTTGAAGTTACCCAAACAGCGCTCGACCGCATCCAGGCCTTAGAGCCTAAGCTGCATAGCTTTTTGCACATAACGCCAGAGCGAGCGCTGCAGCAGGCCCGAGAGATTGACGCCAAAATCGCGGCTGGGGAATCCGTTGGGCCACTGGCCGGTATCCCCATCGCCCTCAAGGACAACATCTGTACCCAGGGCGTTCGCACCACCTGCGCCTCAAAGATTCTGGAAAACTTTATTCCCCCTTACGACGCCACCGTTGCCACGCGGCTGGCGGCAGCGGGGGCGATCGCGGTAGGCAAAACCAACCTGGACGAGTTTGCCATGGGCAGCTCCACCGAGAACTCCGCCTTCCAGGTCACCGCGAATCCATGGGACCTAGAGCGCGTTCCCGGAGGCTCCTCGGGCGGGTCGGCAGCGGCGGTGGCGGCGCGCCAATGCCCCATCGCTCTGGGCTCTGATACCGGTGGCTCAATTCGCCAGCCCGCTTCCTTCTGCGGCGTCGTAGGCATGAAGCCCACCTACGGGCTGGTGTCTCGCTACGGGCTGGTGGCCTTCGCTTCATCATTGGACCAAATTGGCCCTTTTGCCCAGACGGTGGAGGACGCCGCCATCCTGCTGGAGGCGATCGCGGGCTACGATTCCAAAGATGCCACCAGCCTCCGGGTCGACATTCCCAACTATGCCGGGCAGCTCAAGCCGGAATTGCCCCCCGGCACTAAGGTGGGCGTGATTACAGAGACCATGGGAGATGGGCTAGACCCCGATGTGGAGAAAGCTGTAACCACCGCCATCGAACAGCTCGAAGCGATGGGCGCTGAAGTCAAAGAGATTTCCTGCCCCCAGTTCAGCTACGGGCTACCAACTTACTACATCATCGCCCCATCAGAAGCCTCTGCAAACCTGGCACGATACGACGGGGTGCGCTACGGCTTCCGCGATCGCTCTGGGGAAGACCTGGTAGAAATGTACATGAAGACCCGCGCTGAAGGCTTTGGTCCAGAAGTGAAGCGGCGAATCATCATCGGCACCTACGCCCTTTCCGCCGGCTACTACGACGCCTACTACCTCAAAGCTCAGCGGGTACGGACGCTAATCAAGCAAGATTTTGAGCGGGCTTTTGCAGAGGTGGATGTGCTGATTAGCCCGACCTCTCCCACTACCTCTTTCAAGGCAGGGGCCAAGAGCGATCCCCTCAGCATGTATCTCCTTGATTTGATGACTATCCCCGTTAACCTAGCGGGGCTGCCGGCGCTGAGCTTACCCTGTGGGTTTGATAGCGCTGGCTTACCAATTGGGCTGCAGGTAATCGGCAACGTTTTGCAAGAGCAGACCCTATTTAAGGTAGCCCACGCCTATGAGCAGGCTACTGACTGGCACAGACAAGTTCCTGAGCTGTGACTTGAGCCTTAAGAAAACGTCCCTGTGACGGGGGAATACAGGGACGTGCGCAGCTTGAAAAGCCGCACTCTTAACTGTTCGCAGTTGCCTTACCGCTGTTTACAGAGACCATAGACGCATGTCGGCTAGCATACTCGTTCCAGAGCTGAGCAAGCTCACGGGCGTCGTCTTGCCAGTCAGGACAAACTTGGTACATCCGGCGAGGACGACCGCGACCCTCCACCTTCTTCCAGTAGCCTGCGATGGCAGATTTATCCTCCAGAAACTTCAGGGCGCTGTATAAAACCGTATCAGAGAGCCTGTAGGAGGGATAGTTCGCCTCTAGCATCTGAATCAGCTCAGTTCCGTAGGAATCGTCATTCAGCAAAACCGCTAGCACGTAGCATACCGCTAACTCCTTGTTTAAGTAGAAAGGCGGAGGATTACGAAAGAACTGATAGATATCTTCGAAAGAATTCATGCGTCTCATTAGAAGAGCAAAGTTAATTAAACAGCAGTTAACATCACTACGAATGATGAAGAAAAACAGGGTTTGCGAGGCTCGGAAGCTGTGATTTGGTAGCAAACGTCAGCTACCTACGGCACAGCACCGAAAGCTTAACGAGTTCGAAGGATACAGTGTTGCTGATAGAGGGGGGAAACTATTTAAGCAAGCGTATCGGGGGCACTAGTGGCATTGTATGAATATGATAGCAATTTATTTTCTTTCCTTTGTCGTTGCTCCGTTCAAAGTCCAAACTTCTTGACTGATCTTGCCGCGGGAGTCTACCTGCAGCTGATGGGTAATGTGGAGTTTTTTAACATTTCCCTTTGATGAGCGCACTTTAGCGATAATCTCTGCCTTAATCACATCGCGGTCGCGCTCAACGTTTGATACCCGGTAGGCTCCAATTGCATGTTGGCTAAAAAAGAGCTGCCAGTAGTCGCTGATTTCTGCACCTAAATAGACATTTTTCTCTCCATGATTATTCCACACCAGAACAGCGTCTAGATTATACCTATAGAGCAGATTGCCAAAATCCTTAGAGGTGATCGCGCTCCAATGAGTCTGCATCACTCTTGCTGGATGATACAACACTCCCCATTGGTAAACGAGCAGTGTAAGGATGAACAGTATGGCGTAGAACCACCGTGAAGAGCGGGTAAGAGGACATGCTGACGGGGGGGATTGGGTCTCTTCATGGGGAGCTGCCACCTCAGATCTCATACCTAAGGAATAGGTTCGTTAGCGTCATTTGCCTGTGCTGGTAGTGCCAAATACTATGCTTGACGTCAGACAAACGGCAAATGTTCCCACAGTGGCCAGCGCTACAGCACATTGTTTGTAGCGCCTTATATGGAGCGCCTTGTATAGCCACCATCACATTGGTATGTTCATGGTGGCGCGTCACTTGGCTCCGTAACGCTTCACTTCAGCGCCAAAATTGTCCTCAGCAAAGTGATCAAAGCTATATACAGCGCCCTATGTAGAAATGCATCGTTTAGATTTAGCCGATGGAGCTAAACCGTATCGCGCTTTGTCCGAACCCAGGCCGTTTGACGGCGAACAATGAACGCGGCATATAGCGGCAGCTTCCAGGCGACGTACAGCGGTGCCATCAACAGGGCTTTTCCTGGAATGTAGCGGCGTCCAAACTTTGCCCAGGCAGCAACAATGGCGATCGCCATTAAGCTACCTTCTATAGAAAAAATAATTTCTGGGCCGTGGCTCAAGCCGATAAACGCTGCTCCCCAGGCAAGGGCAAACAGGCTTAGCCACAGCAAGACGAG